>CATJCJ010000001.1 GCA_949738935.1 uncultured Eubacteriales bacterium
CTTCATAAGTCCTTTCTTTTTAACATTCTTTTTCTGTTTGGTTATAAGCTCAATTCCTTTATCCCAAAGACTGTCAAATAATTTTTGTGATATATAGCCTTTATAGGCAAACAATTTTCCAAACATATTTTTTGTAAGCTGTTTTATAACTTTGGGATTACGATCGTCGATGTTTCCCGGAGTCAGACAGAAATTCAAGATTTCACCGCGGTCGTTTATACTGATATGAAGTTTAAAGCCATAAAACCAGCCTGTAGAACTCTTAAATGACCCTAATCACTTCGATAATATTAAATGTACGGACACTTATAGACACGGAAATATAGGACAATGCGCTTGGTATGCTGAAAATAGATTTTATGAAGTTCACGGCATTCATTTATTTTTATATGATATAGGTGCAATAAAAAATTGCTTAAAAGATGCTGAAAAATATAGTGATTTAAAAGTAATTTCTGACATAAATGATATACAAGGAAATGTAATAGCAGTATTTATATCAAAAGATTTAAACCACCCTGGGCATATGGAATATGTTGAAAGAGACTCTAATGGTAATCCTATCAATATCTATATTACAGAAACAAACGGTGCTAATACTTTAAACAAAGATAAATTTGACCCTGGATATGATGGGATAGTTCAGAAAATAACATTTGAGGATTTTAAAAAAGATGTAGAATATTTACAGCTTGCAGGCTATATTGTGGTAAACAAATAAAATAATTGTAACTATTGTTTTAAAGCGGTTTCGTAACCATAACGAAACTGCTTTTTTGTATAAAGAAAACCCACGGATAGTCCGGGGAATTTAAAAAAGCTTTAGCGTTGAGTATCCAAAGCAAACCTCCTTTGATATAATATATATGCAACAGCCAGAAGCATAGAAATCAAAGGAGGTTTGCGTTATGTCAAAAGACATACATAGTTTATCACATTCAAAATGGAATTGCAAGTATCATGTTGTGTTTGCGCCAAAATATAGAAGAAAGGTATTTTATGA
>CATJCJ010000002.1 GCA_949738935.1 uncultured Eubacteriales bacterium
AATTCTCTTGCTTCATTATGTAACATTTTTATCACCTCTATCTTTATTATACCTCTCTTGTCAATAGGGGTGTTATTTTATAGGATTGCTATAAATTATTGTTTTCTTTACTGATATTATTATTTTGCGTGATTTCTGCTGCTGAAGACTTTATATTTTTGGCTGAATTTAAAATAGAGTTTTCTGTTTCTTTATTTTTTTCAAAATTATATTTAACAATCTCATTCGTAATTTCTATAGTTTTTTCAGCCACATTTTTAGTAAGTTCTTTTGTTTCTTCTTTCAGAATTTGTTTACCTTTTTTAGAAACTGTATCTTTAGACTTCTCAGCAACTTCTTTTTTAGCTTTTTTAGAAGCTTTTTTCACTGAATTTGAGTAAAGATTTCTTGAGACAGAAGTTCCTATTTTGCCCTTATCAATAAGGCTTAAGGCAATATCCGCCAAACTGAGTATAGCGTCCACCACATCATCACTGTTGTCATTACTTATACCAGCTTTTTTATCTAACAGTCCATCTTCCTCTAAAATGTCGTCTATAAATGAATTTTCTCTAAAACTAACTAAAGTGAACCAATAAAAGAATATATAAGCAAACTTGATGTATTAAGAAATTCTTTTATTGGTTCACTTTAAAAATTTTGAGAATTACTACAGATTATAAAATAATTATTGCTCTGATTTTGCTTTTTTTACGGCAATAATCCAATCTTCCCATGCTGCCGGATCCATGGTTTCTCCGCTTTCTAAAAAAAGCATATCTCCAAGTAAGGCTCCAACGTCATCTGAGCCTGTTCTTTCATAAAATTGCTCTAAAAAATATTGCATAGCCATAAATGCCTCATATTCTGTCATTTTTTATTACCTCCTTTTGGTTTGTTTGGACTTGAAAGACCGGTTTTAGAATTATATATTTTGGGGGAATTATTAATTCCGCCATTTCTGATTTCACCATTTCTGACTTGTATCCATATTTGTTTTCCATCATTTAATGTTTCGGCATACC
>CATJCJ010000003.1 GCA_949738935.1 uncultured Eubacteriales bacterium
AAAGGCGAAATTTTGATAAACAATATTGTACCCGGAAGTTATGTTATTACTGAAATTCAAGCGCCTGAGAATTACGCTTTGAACGATACTCCTAAAACTATTGAAGTTAAGCCAGACGGAAAGACTCAAAAGCTATCTTTTGACAATTATCCATATGGCGCTATTCTTATTAGTAAAGTTGATGGTGTAACAAAGGAACCGCTTGCAAACGCTAAATTTAAGGTAACAGATAATAATGGTAAAGTTATCGGCAGTTCTAACGGCGAATATACTACAAACAGCAAAGGTGAAATTTTAATTAACAATGTAGTACCCGGAAATTATGTTATTACTGAAATTCAAGCGCCTGAGAATTATGCTTTGAACGATACTCCAAAAACTATTGAGGTTAAGCCGGACGGCAAAGCAAATAAAATAACTTTTGATAATTACCATTATGGAACACTTGTGATTAAAAAACTTGACGGAGTAACAAAAGAACCTTTATCGAACGCTGAATTTAAGGTTACGACATCAAACGGTGATGTTGTTGGAGCGAATAAAGGTATTTTTACTACAAATGAAACAGGTTTGATTACAATACCAAACTTGCCAAAAGGCAGCTATATTGTAAAAGAAACAAAAGCTCCTAAAGGATATATTCTTGAAAATAAATCTGAAACTATTGATATTGAGTATGGCAAAACTCATACTCTTGAATTTTTTAATAATAAAAAGAGCGGTTTACAGATTATAAAAATTGACAGCAATACAAAACAGCCTTTAAAACACGCTGAATTTACTGTTTATAAAAAATCCGGCGAGGAAATCGGCAAATATGAAACAGACAAAGACGGTGTAATTATTATTGACAATCTTGACTCCGGCTGGATAAAAATTGTTGAAACAAAAGCGCCGAACGGTTATCTTCTTGATGAAACGCCAAAAGATATTGAAATCACAAATAATCAGTTTGTAAAAGTTACTTTTGAGAATAACCCTATGTCAAGCGTTGTTATTAAAAAATAT
>CATJCJ010000004.1 GCA_949738935.1 uncultured Eubacteriales bacterium
TAAACAATGTAAATCCTCATAATGATGAAAAATTTTCGGTGAAAAAAGACGGTAAAACAAAAAAGGCAATTTACTATAATCATTTACAGACACTTTTCAAATTATTCGATTTATCTGAAAAACAAAAATATGTAATGACAAATTTCTATTTTGTGTCGGTCAATGGTGTTGATTTATCAAGATTTGCAAAATGGATTTGCGAAGAAACAGCAAACAATATAAATTCACTTGTCGAGTTGGGATTTATAAGAAATGAAAACAGAACACTTTATATAAATGAAATAATGCGTGATATGGTTATTGAAGAATTTAAACCATCTGTATCAGCTTGTGAAAATCTTATAAAAAGCCTTAGACTTGAATGTTTAACCTATGGGTTAGATAAGTTTTATTACAATGAAATGTTTGATTTTATTGAAAATATGATAAATAAAATTTCTGTTGATAATACAGAACTGTTTTTGGATTTTCTTGGCAAAGTCTTTTCCTATGCCGATAAATATAACGATTTACCTATAATGAAAAAAGTGATTACCGAATACAAATATTACATAAAAAATAATCTGATTGATAATATTAGATTTAAAGGTTTGTATTATATGTTCAAGGCGGTTTACCTTATTACAAAATATGAAAATGATTTTAATACCGCCTTGAAATTTATCGAAAAAGGAATAAGCATAATAAAGGAAAATGTAAATCCTGAAATAAAGCATTTATTAGGAAATTTGTATTCAATGTATGGAAGTTTTAAACTGCAAGACAATCCGAAAATAAATAAACTGACAATAAGGGGATATTATCAAAAAGCCTATAAACTTTATGAAGAATGCGGAACATTATACAGCTATGACGGTTACTGTCTTGCAAGAAGAATAGCTACTGTTTATGCAAGTATGAAAAAATATGATGAAGCAATAGATATTTTTGAAACATTTGCGGAATATTTTAAACCTGATACAATTCCCAATAGCAGAGAAGAGTTTAATCTTCTTTCAAAAGAGAAAAA
>CATJCJ010000005.1 GCA_949738935.1 uncultured Eubacteriales bacterium
ATCGTGTGAATCGAATTTGAACAAAATCAATTACAATCTTGTAAATATGTTGGATGCGTTCTTCACAGACGATTCTTCATCCAGTGTATCTAACTTTGACGATTCAGAAAAGCTGAAGATGTTATCGGATCATGGTGCTTTTATAATTGCCATGCGATCGGATAAGGTGGATTTGCAAGATACAAGTAAAATTAAAAGGGTATCTACACAGGATATGATAAATGCCCTGACTGCAAGGAATATCTTTCTTCCCATTAGCAATGGTGGGGTTGTTGCAAATATTGGAATTATCAACCAAAAAGATAACCGCATGGACGAAAAGGAAATTGTAAAAGCAGTAGGTACACCTGAAAACATCTTCACTGGTAATAACGGTAATGTGAACATTGTCTGCGTGTCAGGTCTGGAATTTCCAACAGAATATATTGCCAATATGGGTAGGAAAGCCGTAGATGAACAGAAGCAACGTTTAGAAAAGAAAAAAACATCTAATTTACTTGATGATTTGGAAGAATTAGAGATGGAGACTGAAATTACCGTAAAAAAGACTGCAAATAAACGTAGACAGATAAGTTTGGATTTATTGAATGAACTGGAATAGAACAGTTACATGATAGGTAACATTCATCTATCTTATAGTATGGTTTTATGTACAATACTAATTTTTTGAAGTTATGATACAAATAATAAAGAAATGTATAGTGGATAGTCTCTTGTCATTTGATTATCCACTATACAAAAACATAAAGGAGTGGATTTTTTATTATGGAAAATACATTAGAACTGAATCGATTGGAATTTAATATTTTAAAGTGTTTGTATGATAGTGGCTGTACAGATCCGTATCATTCAATGACTATTACAGAGTTGTTGGAGAAATATGAATTAGAAAAGCGAATGACGATATACAAAAAATTAAGAAAACTTACAGAAGGAAAATATGTAAAAAAGGGAATCACTGATAACCATGCGGATACATTTTACCTTTTAGATAAAGCACTCAAAATAATTGAAGGAAA
>CATJCJ010000006.1 GCA_949738935.1 uncultured Eubacteriales bacterium
TTAGGTGAGCCTAAATAATATATGTTGTTCTTGTCTCGTGGATTGAGTGTTTTGTCAACGGTCAGTGTTTGAGCCTCAAAGTCTATATTATCCCAAGTAAGCCCTAAGCATTATCCTAACCGTAATCCCGTGTAATACATAATCATAAGTGGTGTATAATACTCTGTATTCTCACAGGCTGAGGTGAGCCTCTCAAAATCCTCTTTTGATATGACCCTCTCTCTAACGCTTTTATCAGTATTATCATGTTTTGGTAATGTGATATATTGGGCGGGATTATCTTTTATGAATTGATAAGGGAAAACCGCCTTTTTTAGAGAGGCTGTCAGAATTGACGATATTACTTTTAAAGTACCTTTGTTACAGCCTGATTTAAAAAGAGAGTTAATAAAGTCTTGTAAAATTGCGGGTGTGACTGTTTTTAGCTTATATGAACCGACAGCGGGTTTAATATGATTTTCTATTTGTTTTCTGTATGATACAATAGTTGCGTATTTAATATTCAATGAGTGCTCTTTTAACCAATAATCAAGATAATCTGAAACAGTTATCTCAGAGGCTGTAAATACCGAGCCGGTATTCTCGTATTCTTTTATAGCCTCTCTTAAAGCCTTTTGGCATTCGGCTTTAGTCTTATAGCCGCCTTTTTCCTTACGTTTCCTTTTTCCGTCTATGTAACCTAAGTCGAAAGACCAAGACCACGTTGAGCCTCTTTTTCTAATACTTCCCTGCATAATAATCATTCCTTTCATTTTTTGTATGGGGGTGGTGTTTTGCCGTATCCTTTAGTATTTTTGCTCTGTAAAATTTTTCACATCGCAGTTAGACAAATTTGTCCAAAAGTGATATATGATTTTTAAAAGCACCCCTTTAATATACTAGGTGACTAATAGTTACCCAGCTGATTTATGCGGTTACCGTATTTTATTGTCTGTATAATGGGGTTAAAACCCTGGCCTTTAGGCGAAACCTTTAGGTTAACCACCTTAAAGTTTAGAAAAAATAAAAACAGAAATACTAA
>CATJCJ010000007.1 GCA_949738935.1 uncultured Eubacteriales bacterium
ATTACTCGGCGATTTTTTCGGCGTGATGAACGCCACGGGCTACGACCTTTTCGGACTTCCGTGGGTGAAACAGATCGTGCAGCTTTTCAGTAATTTCGGCTGGGCACTATTTGCCGTGGGAATTATCGTAGCGCTGTTCGATTTTGCCATAGAATCGCAGAACGGACGCGGCGATCCAAAGGCTCTTGCGTTAAATATTATCAAGGGATTTTTCGCGGTCAATCTTTTCTGCACTGTACCCGTTCAATTATACGGATTTACGGTTTCTTTGCAAAGCAGTATGTCCTCCGACCTTACTGGCTTGATTGCGCCGGAGGGCAGCGGAACGCTGCTGAATGCCTGTCTTGACGTTATAAACGGATTTTTATTCGGTCCTCTGCTTGGTATTCTCATCGCGATCATGATGGGGTACGCCAGTGCGACACGTTCCTAATTGAAAAGATTAGGCACTAAAAAGAGAACGTGAAAGTTTTCTTATTAGGAGAACTGATAATCCGAGAAGTGGAATGAGAGGGTAACGCTTTGAAACGCTTCCCCTGATACTCCGATTGGCGATTTTGGGAAACCGATTTTGTCAAACGCTCGGTAAAGTCGGCTGAGAGATACCGTAATTTGCGTAAGCAAAGCGAAAGCTGTTCAGAGGTGAATGGTGTATCCTATAGGTCGGGGGTCTATAAAATGTATATGGTGAGAATGGCGGGAACGTCTGACTAATCTGCGAATGTACGAGTCTAAAACCCAGCTGTATAGAAATGTGCAGTCTGCCATAGTGCAGGACGGTGAGGTAAAGTAAAATTCGGCGTTATGAAATACCTTATGATGTTAAAGGCATCTTCAAGCTGTCAGGCTCAAAGCAGACACCTAAGTGCATATGTAAAGATAGGATTATCGGAACGTGGCAGTCTACAATACGCTTTAGCGGTACGGACGAAGAACAATAAGCCGTTTTGATTGTGGGCAAAGTAGTGGCATTACCGTTGATGTTTTCTGTAATGGAAAACGGAGGAACAGCCACAAGTCA
>CATJCJ010000008.1 GCA_949738935.1 uncultured Eubacteriales bacterium
ACCTAAATGGGCGTCCATTTCCGCCTCCAGAGCTTCTTGTAATACATCAGCGAACATTTCTTTCATTGCTGTTAACACATCGTTTGATGATTTAAAATTGTGTTCCTTTACATAGTTTTTTAATAATTCTTTTGATACTTTTGTCATAATAAAATCCTCCTTGTTTTTTGCAAATTTTTACACTTATCTTCATTTGCATTATTATCAAGAAGGATTTTTTTTATACTGAATACACAAATTTTTTTAAAGGCTCGATGTTTATTCATATATGATTAAAAAATATTTATTTTTGATTGAAAATATCGGGAAGATTCCACACTATCTCAAATCTATCCTTTGAGAAAATTTTAACCTCTTTAAGATACTTTTGAATTATATCCTCAACCGTTATTGATTTATCCTTATATCCGTTCAGGATATTTTCCGCTGTTTCAATATCAGACGGTAACTTTACCACTGACATTAAACTATCTAATTTTATTTGTAAAGCGTTTATTAACTTTATCACTTCTTCCCTTTTCTGCAAATATTTTTCAATCGAAAACATACCGCTTTTATAATCTGTGTATAAAAGCAATTTTCTATTATTAGCTGTTTCAATCTGCTTTTCAAGTTCCGTTAAGGTCTTATCGCTGCTGATTTCTTTATGTGCTGACTTTACCGTACTTAAATTTATATCCGCAAACTGCATAAGTGTTTCAAGATGTTTAACAATAACATCTTTTATGTCTATTATATTTACTTTATCTATAAAACAATCTTCAAATAATTGTGTTCCGCATACACAATAAATACGTTTAAGAGAACCGTCTTTAACTCTGTATTTATTCATTCTTCTGACTGTTCTGCCGCAAGAGCCGCATTTGATTTTTCCTTTTAGTTCAGGATAATAATTACCTCCCCTATTTCCATTCTTTTTATTGTTAAACATTTTCTGAACCTTTTCAAATGTTTCTTTTGATATAATCGGCTGATGTGAATTTTCAAATACAAGCCATTCAGATTTATCATTGCTGACTTCTG
>CATJCJ010000009.1 GCA_949738935.1 uncultured Eubacteriales bacterium
GTCAAATTTAAGGTTGTTTATCTTTTGCTCTGTCATTATGTTGATTGTTTCTAATAGCTGTTGATGTATGTCTGTCATTTTGAGTATCACCTTACTTTCTTTTGAAAAATAAATTTATTGTTTTTTGTATGATGTAATTGTGTTTAATTATTTTGTTTTTTTATTGTTCTGAAATTTATAAGCAAAATCGGAAAGTAGCTGCTGCGAGAAAAACTTTGATATAAAAACTCCTATTTTAATTAAATGTCCGGGTATTATAATAACTTTTCCTTTAAACATTTTATTTATTGCGTATTTCGCTACAGTTTTACTTTTAAGACCTTTAATTGAAAATTTAACACCTGCACGTTTATTAAAATTTGTTTGTACAGGGCCTGGACAAAGAACTGACACATGTACATTTGCGCCGGATTTTTTTATTTCTTTCTCTATAGCTAATGTTATTCTTAATACATATGCTTTTGTCGCGTAATAAGACGCCATTAATGGTCCGGGAAGATAAGATGCTGCTGAAGAGACATTTAAAATAAAACCTGAGTTTCTTTTTAGAAAGTAATTTAGAAAAAGTTTTGTTAGTATATGAACCGCTGTTATATTTAGATTAATCATATTCAGCTCTTTTTTTAGATTGGTATTTTTAAACTCTCCAAATATACCAAAGCCGGCGTTGTTTATAAGTATATCTACATTTTCATTTTTTGTGTGTTTGTATAATTTAATACAATTTTCAGGAATAGATAAATCCGCTATAATTATTTTATTTTTCCCGCCAAGTTTTTTATTAAGCTTAAAAAGTTCGCTTTTATTTCTTCCAACAAGGATAAGAGTAAATCCCCTTTTATATAATTCAATAGAAATATCTTTGCCTATTCCACTGCCTGCCCCTGTGACTAATGCTTTCATAATTAATCTCCTTAAATGAATTTTATAACAAATATATTTTTATTTTATTATAATATTTGAGAATTTACCTTTTAGTATATCCATTTATTGGTTTTTTATATCATTATTTCTGATTTTTTTTA
>CATJCJ010000010.1 GCA_949738935.1 uncultured Eubacteriales bacterium
GTTCATAAATAAACTGTTCATAATACTTTGACGGAACCCAAGCCGAACCAAGCTGTACAGAAATTTCAGATGGTTTTAAATCCGGCGGAATTACTTCTTCAAGTGATGTAACATTTATTTCATATTCGGGATTATCTTTTGCGTAAAATTTTGCGGTTTCGAGTTTTTCACGAATATTGCCTGACAAATACTCATCAGCGTTCTCATATTCGTTTGTCCGAGGATTTTTGAAGATTACGCCTTTTAAGTCCTCTATTATTTCTTCTTTTTTCTTTCCGCATAATTGTGACATAAAATCCAAATCAACCTTTGCTTTTTCCGATATTGAAACAATTAACGCCTCGCTCGCCGTATCAACGTGGTCAACAGGCACATAAGGAATAATTGTACGTTTTGTAAAAATATCAGCTTTTCCTATAAATTCGCCTTTATCGTTTAAATTTTCAAGAGAAAGCAAAAGAGCCGCTGTATCATCCTCACGAAAAAGAGATTTATTTTTTCTGTCCGATAATAAACCGAATTTTTTTGTAAAGTTATCATATCTCATATTACAGTAATTCTGGTATAGATGGAAAAGAATATTTTATTTTATATTTTAGCGAAAGGCATTTTTAAAATGCCGAAAGCGTTAAGAAATATTTAATAAAATATTCTTTTCTATCTTCTATTTATTCTGGAATTGCTGTAAGAACCGATTGAAGTTTATTTAATTCATCATCGCCGCAAAATTCTTTCTGAGCGGTAATTAAATTTCTTAATGTCTCAGAAATATTAACCATAAGTTTTATTTTTTGGGTTTTTACTTTATCAAAATTTCGCTCTTTCATATTTTCGTTTTCACGAAAATATATTTTGCCGTCAATAACAGCGTAGCAGAAATTGCGGTAGTTTTCAGCAATAATATTATTATTTTTTATAGTTTCATTTTCATCATCAATAATAACTTCACTTTCGGCAATTTTGCCTTTGATTTTGCTTACGGCGCTGTTTAAAGTTTCCGAAAAATCTTTATTATCAAACCCTTTACA
>CATJCJ010000011.1 GCA_949738935.1 uncultured Eubacteriales bacterium
AGCCGATCTCAATCATCACAAACGCGTCGGGATCATTGATATACGGCGGAAATGTTGTTCCGTTGAAAATTTCCTCGAACGGAATATCCTCGTTAATAAAGAGTTTTCCGTATTCCGTGTCGATACCCTTGCCTGATTCCAACAGCTTCATGCCCTCGGCGATGAGCCACTCACTATTGGTATATTCGGATTCAGAGAGTCCTCCGCGAACATTGAGCATATGGATCAGTCCGACGCGCTCAAGGTCGTCCGTGTCCTCAATCAAGGTGTAACGCGCGAGGTTATCTGTGAGATTGATTATATTTTTCAAGCCATAGCCGATATCCGCCTCATCGCATGACAGTGCGGCGAGGAACTGTTTCATTTCCAACTTGTCCAGTCCATCAAGCCGCTTGCCAAGGTAGTTCAGCGCGTCAAGGCTGACGTCGCAATCTGTCAGCACAGACAACTCCGAAGGCTCAATCTCGATTACTGTTGCCATCGGTGCGAGATGCTCCGGATTCATTCCAAGCTCGCCGAGCTTTTTCGACAGCTCCGTTTCCGTACAAGGGAATGTGATCTCCATGCAGTACGGAGAATGTTGAATTAATGCTTTAATCATGTTTACCTCCGTTATCCCATCCTCATGTCCATATCTTCGCTGGGTTCATTGACCGAGGTTATATTGACGTACTCACCGATGATCCCGAGCGCTTCCTCATAGCTGCCGCTGCCGAAAACCTTTTCCGACATTTCGGACGCTTCCTCTTTCATGCCGTTCTTTCGAAGCGTTTTTGCCGCGATTCCAACCAGATGGAATATGTTCCCATCCTCTCCGATCAGCGGACAGTCGGGTTTTACGCGCTTATTTTCGTTGCTCATATTGATTCCTCCAAATTTATATTTCAAGCCCGTCAAGGCTTGGTAACCGATTATATTTCCGAATTCTGTCGGAAAACAAAAAAAGGCGCCCGTAAATTGCTTTCCATAATTAGAAAAGCAACTTACAGGCGCCCATGCTTGTATGTTTATAATATGTGCAATCTGCAC
>CATJCJ010000012.1 GCA_949738935.1 uncultured Eubacteriales bacterium
AGTGTCAGCATCTACTTTTACTTTTGGTTTTATTGATTTTAATTTGGAATTTAATTCTTTTCTTGTTGATGTCGTGTTTAATGTGCCTTGGATTTTCAGTTTGGGCAATTTAGATTCAATCGCTTTAATATCTGCTTTAATATTCGCAACAGATTTAACCTTATCCAAAACCGCCTGTACTTTTAATTTAAAATCGTTCGTAGCCAATAGTTAATCTCCTTCTTTCATACAAAAAAGACATCCCGAAATGGAATGTCCTTGCCCTTAATTTGTTATTATATTTTTCATTATTTAATTGTCAGAACCTATAACCACAATCTTTACATTCAAATGTCTTGCTGTTATAGGGTAACGCGAATGCTCCTATTGCTGCCGCAGCAAAAAACTTGGAACTTGTCTTAATCTTCTTTAGCATGGCTGAATTACATACTGGACAGCATGGAAGCGGCGGTGCATAACTATCTTTCCTTTTATATAGGATTTTTCTTGGCTTATGCTCCTTACCGCAACCTCTGCATTTAATTGTAATGTCTTTCTTTAAAATAACATATTCTTTATCTGCAAGTTTTTCAAATAAATCCAAATCTAAAAAATCTAATGTTTTACATTCTTTGCAATATGCAATAACTCCTTTATGTTCTTGTGAAACCATAATTTGATCAAAATACATCAAACTATCTTGAACTTTATCATTTACAGCGACATCCACATGCTCGCCACCCTCATCTTCAACTTCCTCATCAAATAAAGCCCCACAAACGGGACATTTTTCAAAGTCCTTTGCAATTTCAAATTTAAACTCTGTACCGCACGATTCACATATAATCTTCCTACCCATACCCCAATCCCCCAATCTCACTTTTCTTACCTACCATTATACCACCATCACCCCCAAACTGCAACCATACGTTCTATTTCTTTCATTCATTCTGTAACAGTTCAGCCTTCCGGCTGAACGGAATTAAAAAGTTGTTGTAAAAATGACGAAATTTTTTTGCCCCATAGAAGCGACTTTTCCACTTAAAACAG
>CATJCJ010000013.1 GCA_949738935.1 uncultured Eubacteriales bacterium
AAGTTATTTTATTACACGCAAATCAATTTTTAAAAATTATTAAATATTTAAAATATTTTTTTGTTAAAAATACTGGTTGGGCGCTGCCCAAACCCATCCGCTTTTTTGAAAAAAGCGGAGCAAAAAACTTTATTCCAGCTTTGCCAGACAAAAATTGATTTGCGTGATTTTATTACAAAATCGCTTTATTATAAACATTTTTTATGGTATAATAAATTTGTATTTTTGTAAGGAAATGCTGATTTAGGATAATATCAGTCAAATCTGTTTTATTTAATTTATTGATAATACCATTATAAATCTATTATTTAGAACATTAGAGATATATAAACGAATACTAACGATTTTAATATTTCCTTATATGTTACTTTTAGTATAGGAGGATGAAGAATGGATGAGAAAAAAAATTATGTTAAGGTTATAATAGATAGTACTGTATATACGTTGGTCGGCATTGAAAGTGAGGACTATATTCAGGCTGTTGCTGAGTACATAAATACAAAAATAGCAGAGTTAAACAAAGGTACATTAAATCAAGTTGGTTTGAATAAATCTTCTTTAATTGTTACATTAAATATAGCTGATGATTATTTTAAGGAAAAAGATAAAATCAAGTCTTTTGAAGAAAAAATATCAAAGCTAAATAATAACTCAAAATTTGATAAAGATAATTTAATAAAAAAAGATAAAGAAATAGAACAATTAAAAGAAGAACGCCAAGCTTTGGAAATTAAAGTTGATTCATTAAATGCCAAACTGTCTGAAGTACAAAATAAATATAATAATTCACAAAAAGCGGTTATGGCGGAAAAAAATAAACTAAAAACTACTAATGATGAATTAGTTAAACTAAAGGGTAAATGTGATAATTTACAAAAAGAAATTGAGGCGAAAAAGAATGAACAAAAAATGTCAGGTGTTGAATTTAATGAATTACAACATAAATATAACAATTTACAGAAAGAAATTGAGACAGAGAAGAACAAACAAAAAACGTCAGATATTGAGTTTAATGAGTTACGAAATAAATATGAT
>CATJCJ010000014.1 GCA_949738935.1 uncultured Eubacteriales bacterium
AAAATAAAATTAATTAAAATGACAATAGGAGGGACCAGACTATGCAAATATCAAATATTACTCTTCAAAATAGACTTACTGAAAACATACTTTCAGAACAATCTCAAGATACATCAATTCAACAAAACAATAATTTAGATTCTTCAAATAAAAACGAAAACTCCGCCCAACAACCTATAAGAACCGAACAGCTTACAATAGAAAACACTTTAAAATCCCTTGGTTTCAAGGCAAACGAGGAAAATATAAAAATGGTAAATCTTCTTCTTGAAAATGATTTTCCTATAACAAAAAATAACCTCCAAAAATTAAATCAAGCTTTAAAATTAAATGGTACAAATTCAACAGAAAAAGCAATTTTCTTTTTAAAAAATGAAATAATACCAACAACATCAAATTCCACTATTTTAAACGATTATATAAACGGAAAAACAGACATAACCACCTCTTTAAATTCCATTATATCATCGCTCTCTTTTGATACAGAAAATGAAAGCATATTAAGCTTATTAAATAATATAACTGAAAATACTGTTTCAAAATCAGAGATTGAAAACTTCAAAAACGCGGCAGAACAATTAAAAGAGCTTTTATCAAACAAGCAGATTTCTGAAATAATAGAAAAATTTATTAATTCCTCAGGTTCAGAAAAATACGTTCAGAAACTCCAGCAAACGCAAAATTCAATCGGCGCCTCGAACAATACCCAAAGCAACAATATTCCAACATCTAATAATGCCCAACCTACTAATCCTCAAAACAACAACGCTCAACATGTTTATAATAATACAAACCCTAATAACTCTATGTCCAACTCTCAAAATAATTCTGTCTTATCAAACAACACCCAAAATATCAACACACAAAATGTTAATATTAATACAAACCCTAGCAACTCTATCTCTAATTCTCAAAATAATTCTGCCCTAGTAGACAACACTCAAAATATCAACGCCCAACATATCAATAATAATACAAACCCTAGCAACTCTATCTCTAATTCTCAAAATAACTCTGCCCCAGCAAACAACTCTCAACAT
>CATJCJ010000015.1 GCA_949738935.1 uncultured Eubacteriales bacterium
TGGCACTTCCCGGTCCGATCATGGCCGAAGTAATGCCTGCCCGCAGTGCATCGTCAAAAGCGGCGTCCATGGGGTTGATCGCATCTATGGCCCGGAGATAAGGTGTTACAGGGTCGACGGTTTCATTGCAGTCGTCCCCTTCCATTCCCTTTTTCTCCTCTGTAATCCCCATATGACAATGTGCCTCAATTAATCCGGGCATGACCAGATTGCCGAACGCATTAATCACTTCTACCTGCCCGCCCTCAGGCAGAGGAAAAGGGGCTCCATCTTTCATAGGCCCCAATTCCCTTATTTTCCCTTCTTCAATACCTATATATCCCTTTTCCCATACTTCCCCTGTCATAGTCAGTATTTTACCGCCGATAATATATAGCATTCTGTTTTATCCTTCCGCTCTTCAGCTCAATTTTGTCATAGGATTTACCGGTTCTCCATCCTTGGTAAGTTTAAAGTAAACATTGGTCCCCTCCACACTGAAATATTTGGTGGGAGAAGCCACTTCTGCAAGAATATCTCCTGCCGCCACATAACTTCCTTCAGAGACCAGAATATTTGTCAGCTGCCCATAGGTCGCCTCATATCCTCCGCCCAGTTCCATCGTAATGCCATTTCCGATTTGAGGGTCTGTAAACACTGAGGTCACCTTACCCGCACACGCTGCCGTGATCATATCTCCTTCATTCGCCTGAATAATAATGGCAGGATTATACTTGTATTGTTGAAGGGTAGCAAAATAAACGGTCTTGTCCATACTGTAATTTACCAGGATATTTCCCACTATAGGCCACACCAGCGTATCCGAGTCACTGAAGGTAAGCGCCGGCTGCATGGCTGTAGATAATGCCTGTGTTCCTTCTCCATCTCCCATCAGACTTGTTTTGGCCGCCTCCTGATCTTCTGCTTTCTGATCCTGTGTTTCGGATTTCCTGCTGCTTTCCGGCCTGGGGCTGGCAGACTGTTCTTCGTTTTCCTTTTGATCCGATCCCTCCGACATACTCTCACTTTCCGACTGATCGGGATTTTCCACTTTCTGGGAA
>CATJCJ010000016.1 GCA_949738935.1 uncultured Eubacteriales bacterium
GCGCATCGGATTTTTCCGCTTTCTCGCTGTTATATTTTTTCACACAGCGGAAAAGCTAAAAACAGGCGCCCTTGGTGCTCCCAGGGACGCCTGTATTTTTTGAAGGGAGAAATCTGCATGACTGAAACAGAAACCGATCTGCTGGAGTCGGTCTGCAATACCGCTGAAATGGGCAGGCATACGTTAAAACACCTGCTGAACCAGAGCCGCGATTCAGCTTTTTCAGACGTTATCCGACGCCAGCAGCGCACCTATGCCAAAACGGCCTCCGAGGCGCGGGAAATGCTCGCCAAGGCCGGCGTCACGCCAAAGCCGACGCCTGTCACCGACGCGATGGCAGCCCTTGGGGTGCGGCTCAACACGATGATAGACGGCTCCTCCTCCCACATGGCCCAGATGATGATCGAGGGCAGCACGATGGGGGTGGTGACGCTGCAGCGCCAGCTGAACACCCACCCCGACGCCAGCGGCGAAGCCAAACGAATGGTTAACGACCTTCTTCACTTTGAAGAAAAAAGCATCCAAGGGCTAAAGCCCTTTTTATGACCAGGCTTCGCCTGGACCAGTGACTCGCATTTGACCGAAGGAAAAATGCGAGTACCTATCGATACACTGTACCGTCGGTCAGAATGCTCCGCTTGCGCCTTCACTACCTTTATGGACAAATCAACTGAGCGATTCCCGCGGCAAAGGATTGGCTTATTCATATCCAGCGGGAGATGTCGGTGACAAAATAGTAGGGTTCGGCGCGCATTCGGGCAAGCCCGGCCGCCAGCAGCGCGCGGCTGTCGATCAAATAAGAGGGCGCCGCCAGCAGCTGCCCGCGCCGGATGTCCGGCTCCTCCAAAATGTCGGCGATCCGCTGAAACTCGGCGCCCCAGCCAAAATCGTCGTTCCCGCTGTAAGTCCGTTCCTCGCCGTCGACGATAAAATTGTGCTGGACCCGGCGCAGGAAAGGCGGCCGGACGATCTCCTCGATGCCGTGCATGAAGGTGCAGGCGTGAAGGATCTCGCCGATAAACAGCAGTTTACCGCTGTACA
>CATJCJ010000017.1 GCA_949738935.1 uncultured Eubacteriales bacterium
GAGTGGTATTTTAAGCTGGTCAAAAAGATTGAGGAAACACCTGGCTTGCTGTTTAATTTGCAGGTCATTTTTAATAAGCATTGCTATAAAGTATATGGCCGCTTAAAGAATGGCTATTGTTCTAATTTGCGCAAGGAAAATGTTAATCACGCCGAGGATTTGCATATCAGATACACCAAACAGGTACAATATGTGCAGGAGTTTGCCAGCGATTTTGTGCCTTTTAAGGATTTGCGAGATTTTTTAATAAACAAAAATCCCAATGTGCCACCGGAGATTATTGATAAGTTCTTAAAAGAATTGTTGCTAAATGAGTATTTATATACAAATATCTGCGTTTTGTCCAATGAAGAAGATTCTCTGCACAGGCTGCTCCAAGAAAATGATTTTCATAATTTATCTGGTGATGAAGCAATCTTTATCCAAAAGCTTCAGGAAATAGACAGGCTGAGGGAGAAATATGCACAACTGCCCTTTGGTCAGGGCGAGGAAATTTTAGCCCAGTTATCTGGACTTATGGAGCAAGTGGTTAAGGCCAAAAATTATATCTATACAATTTTGCAGCTAAATGCGATAAGTAACAAATTGGACAGCAAAATAAAAGATGATTTGGAGGCTTTTTCGGAATTTATGCAGGCTGTTGCCACGCCGGATAATGAAAGTGAGCAGTTGCTGGCCTTTAAAGAGGCTTTCCGGGAAAGATATGGCTCTGACGCAATGGTTTCTCTGCTGGAGGTTATTGACGCAGATAAAGGCATTGGCCTGCCTTATAGCGGTTATATTGCCGAAGTAAACGCCGTCAAATATGCAAGGAGAAACTCTAAAAAGTTGGATGCTATCAAAATGATGCTAGAAAATAAAATGCTGACGGCGTTAAGGCAAGGTCAATCCGTGGTGGAAATAACCGATAAGGATATAGAACATATAAAAACTATTGATAGTGAAGTAATTAACAAATTAGGTTATGTCAGTTCATTTAGTTTGAATGTATTGATAACCCAAAATAGCGCTGATTACGAAATTCATATTGGACCAAACGTTGGCTCTACAC
>CATJCJ010000018.1 GCA_949738935.1 uncultured Eubacteriales bacterium
CTACAATACGCTTCTTGAAAAAATCAGAGAAAACCTCGATTCCGGTACCTTCGAGGAGTTCAGAAGAGAGTATTCCGAAAGGCTTGCGCAAAAAGCTTAATAAGCAACAGTTTTTTGGAGTATATATAAATGATAATTAACAAACTTGATTCTATCGAATTCAGACTTAAAGAATTGCAGGATTTTACTTGGTTAAAGAAATATGGCACAGCTTTTTGGGTTGTAGATGAAACCGGCTCCGGATGTATTTGCATCGGAATGAAGGATGGCGAAAGAAAATATTTTTGTAAAATAGCGGGAGTAAACACGGTTGAAGCGGAGGTTTCGCCGAAAGAATCCGTGGAGATATTGAAAGAAGCTGTTAGTTTATATTATGACTTATCACATCCCAATTTAATTAAAATTATCGAAGCATACGATTATAATCAATTCTATATTGCGGTTTTTGAATGGGCAAACGGCGAATGTTTATTTGACCATTGGAATTTTGAAAAATACCAAAGAGATGCAAGCATTAAAAGCCCTAAGGAAAAATTTAAAGAATTGAATATCGGTAAAAGGCTGAAAGCGGTAGAGGTCTTGTTTTCCTTTTTACAAAAAGTAAATCAAAAGGGATATGTTGCCGTTGATTTTTATGACGGAAGTATTATGTACGATTTTTTAACAGACGAAACTACTGTTTGTGATATTGACTTTTTCAAAAAGTCTCCGGTTGTCAACGATAAAGGCGTCCACTGGTTTGGAACAAAGAGGCTGAAAGCTCCGGAAGAATATACGGAAGGCAGCACTATTGACGAGCAGACAAATATTTTTACTTTGGGGGCTTTGATTTTTGAGTTTTTCGGCAGTTTTTCCGATGAAGAAATCCGTCAAAGATATTTTAATAACCGATTTGTTCCTTGTTCATTATCTAATTGGCAGTTAAATGAAGAAAGCTATCGGGTTGCGGCTAAGGCTGTCAGTCTTATTAAGAGCGAACGTTATTTAACGTTTTCCGAGTTTTTTTATGAATGGAAAGAGGCTAATAGTTTTATATTTTATTAACATTA
>CATJCJ010000019.1 GCA_949738935.1 uncultured Eubacteriales bacterium
CCGCACAAGCTGCCAGATCGTCACAAAAAACATCATTCCCGCAAGTGCGATTGCAACTGTCAACGGCGCAGCGGTATAGGCTTTTTTGGAGCGAAGCAATTTTTTGATTTTCCTCACGACTTCCAATAAACTTCACTCCTTCCACTTGCTTTCGCGGTAAGCGTCACGGGAAAGCTGCCAAACTCTCCGAACCCGATGTCCATTTTGTAAGTGCAGGTGACCGTGAATTCCTGATTGAGCTGCACTTTTCCCGATCTCGACCACTGTATTGTCGGCTTGATCCCCGTGCGTTCCGTAAGCACCTGCGCTCTCGCGGTGGTTTCCGAGCCTATCCTGCCCGAAATCTCCGCTTCTCTCACAAGCTCGTCGGCGTAATTGTCAAGCTGAATTTTTGCCGAAACAACGGGCGCGATCGCCATTATAAGCGCAATCACCATAACAACTACAAGCACAACGATCACGATGTCAAAATATCCCTCGCCGCGTTTGCTTTTCAATAATTTTATCATTCGCACCTCCGTTACGCCATCGAACTTAGTGAGTCAAGCAACTGCATTCCCATTACCACAAGGTAAGTGAGCAGGAAAAGCATTAACATTCCGAAGCTGAAAATACGGATTTTCGGCGGTATCTTCGCGGCTTTTGCTTTCAGTCGCTGTAACTCTATCAGCTTAAAGTCGTGAGCGAGCATTTTAAAATATACCGCCGAATCGTCGCCGCGAATAACGGAGACAAGCCCGCGCACCACATCGGACAACTGCGATGAGCCGATACGCGCCTCAAATCTTGTGAGCGCCGCCTCATAGCTTGACGAACGCATATCAGCGCAGGTCACATCTAATTCATAAGCGAAATGCACTCCCGCGTGCTTTTTGAAATTCTCCATAATGGATAAAACATCGCGTGAGGTCTTTAGCTCCTGTTCGACAGTCGCCACAAAACGGGGAAGCTCCTGCTCTATCGCGTCACGCTTTTCCCTCATCTTTTCATCTGCTTTGCCATTCTCGCGGAAGTAGATCGCGACGGCAAGTATTATAAAAAACGGGATGAGCAGC
>CATJCJ010000020.1 GCA_949738935.1 uncultured Eubacteriales bacterium
AAGGAGGCAAGTTTAAATGAGCAACATCGTTTTATTTTCCCCCAAAGATACTACCAGGTACCGTGGCAGATTTGTGTTTATGAGCAGGACGGTTCCGATTGTAGGTGATGATGGGGAAAAGAAGAATTACCCCTGTCTGGTTCTGTATGAGAAGGACACGGATATCCCGGTTCTTTATACAGGCCTGGAAAGGTACCTGTGCCATCTGGTGAAGGGTGAAGTGCTGGATGGGAAGACCCTATCACAGCGGGCTTATGCCGTCTGCCATTTCCTGAATTATCTGTTGAAAGAAACCAACGTTGATGCCATACATGAGTGCGGCATTGACATTATCAGGGATTTTATGAAAAGCATCAGAAAGCAGGATGACGGAACCGGCTATCAGAAAGACACCTGGCTGCGGTACAGGGATTTCGTTATCGACTTTCTGGTTCTTTACTATGAATCAAACAAGGATACTCTCCCATTTTTCTACAAGAGCGAAGAACTGAGAACCGTTGAAATTATCAGGGATGAAAAGCGCCACAGGAAAGCAGCTGTCGTCTATAATGCATCTTTTCATGTGCCGACGCCCAAGACAACACATAAGAAGAACAGGATTCTGGTGGATGGCTACCTGGATCTCCTGCTATATGAGGCAAAGAAATACGATCCGGATATTACGGTCGGGATTGCGCTTGGCGCTTATGCAGGCATCCGTGAGGGTGAAATGGTAAATATCACCTGTGGGAGGGTAAAGACAATCAGGGGAAGCTATGGCAGCATTTCAGGGATAGTGGTGGACTTGACTGCCAAAGCCCCATATTTTATAGGCTGGAAGGGAAAGACAGATCCAGGTACGATTAAAAAATACAGGACGCAGCGGGTTTACAATGACTTCACTAGAGATTTTTTAGATATATTGGATGCCCATATGATGCGCATGGAAAGCAGGGGTTATGATACCGGTCCAGAGTCTCCCATGTTTGTGAATAAGCAGGGGAGGCCGATGACGGTGCAGACTTATTCTGACAGGGTGAAGCAGCTGTTTTACCAGAGGTTCCTCCCCTCACTGAAAAGGA
>CATJCJ010000021.1 GCA_949738935.1 uncultured Eubacteriales bacterium
CTGTTTCGCGATCACGCCGCTTTTTAACGCGAGCAAGAGCAGCACCATGAAGATCGTGAGAATAAAAAACGATCTGAAAATAGGTCAGGAAATTACCTCAAAAGATATTGAGGTTGTCGAGATCGGCGCGTATAATATGCCGTCCGAGGTCATGCAGAAATCCGAGGACGTTGTGGGAAAATATGCGGCAATGGAAATGATTAAGGGAGAGTATGTTCTCGCGGCGAAAATAAGCGATTCCCCCGCTTCGGAGAATGCTTATTTATACGGCTTGACGGGCGAAAAACGCGCTATTTCCATAACGATCCCGTCCTTTGCGGGAGGTCTCTCCGGCAAGCTCATTTCGGGAGATATTGTGTCGGTGATTGCGATCGACTATAAGGAAAAAGGCGAAACCGTTGTTCCTGAGGAATTGCAGTATGTCGAGGTAATTGCAGTCACCGACAAAAAGGGCAACGATGACGAAACCGTGACCGTAAAGCCCGACGGCGAAGAAGAAACGGAATTACCCGAAACCGTGACACTTTTGGTAACTCCCGAACAGGCAAATATTCTTGCAGAGCTTGAAGCCGAGGGCGAAATCCATGTCGCACTCGTATACCGCGGAACGGCTGAGAACGCGCAGAAATTTATTTCGGCGCAGGAGAAATTTTTGGAGGAGCTTGCAGCGGAAAAAGATAATGAAAAAGAAAATATCAGTAAACCCGAAGTACCGAAGAGTCCCTCGCAGAGCGAGATTGCCGAGGATAACACCTCAGAGGATAATTCCGTCGAAAATAATTCCGAGATCGACAAGATCATAATTGATCCCGAGAACAACTCCGATGATAATTCCAAAAATGTTTCGGAAAATAATTCGGACAACACGGAAACGGAGGTGAATTCAAATGGCGAATCTGTTTAAATCCTTGATCTCGCGCGGCGACGATGATGAGGAACTCGACCTCGGTGCGACACGTTCCTAATTGAAAAGATTAGGCACTAAAAAAGAGAACGTAACAGTTATCTTATTAGGAGAACTGATAATTCAAGAAGTGGAATGAGAGAGTAACGTCTTGAAACGCTTC
>CATJCJ010000022.1 GCA_949738935.1 uncultured Eubacteriales bacterium
CATGATAGACAAGGACGATCCGGAAGATATATGGAGGGCTGATACGGTGGCTCTCCGGGAGGCGGTGAAAAAGCTGAAAGGTGAGCTGAGCGGAGAAAATGCAGCGGCCACTATCCGGCAGATCATGGAAAGGGAGGATGTGAACCAGAAAGAGCTTGCGGAGAAGATGGGATGCGTAAGGCAGAATGTCAGCCAAACGCTGAACCGGGGGACCGTGAACATGAGATACGACAGCTTTTACCGGATGGCGAAGGCTCTTGGATACGAGATTATCCTGAGAAAAATTTGAAAAAATTTGCATTTTGAGAAGTAAAACTATTGACAAACTCGCAGTTGCGAAGTATAATATATACATAATCAAACAACAAATAAAGCGCATACGGAGGTAGTCATTATGGAAAGAACATACGAGCAACATTTAGAGGCGGAATTGGCAAAGGCAGAGAAGGAATTTGAAGATGCAAAGAAAGCAGCATCTGAGGAAATCTCTAATATGGAGTGGCATGTAGCAGTTGATTATGGCGCAGCATATGCCTCCCATATCGAAAAAGTTACAAAGGCAGCAGTCAAGGCACAGATGATAGGCCAGATGCTCCATGAGTATCGGTGGTACATGGAGCACTCAGAGAAGTAGGTATATTTTTTTACCTTGCAAGCTCGCATTTGAGAGACTAAGGGGCGATTGGAAACGCATAATCGAAAAGGAGTGTGGCTATATGATGAGAATGCATCAGAAAATCGAATGGACGAGGACGGAATTACAGAAATTCGCAGAGTACGACGGACTGGTGTGCGAGGCAAGGCTGATGGCAGAGGATGCTATGTGGTGTGGCGGTGGAGTTGTGGTAGGCAGCGGTATTCATCAGCGGTTAGAGGAAATCGAAAAAGAACTCTGCACCTTGCGGGACAGCTTAAAAGCGCTCATGGGTACCACCAGGTTCAACATTCTGATGAATGATCGGTTTACGATGAAAGCCTGGAGGGGCGAAGTCTCTGCGAGATACATAGCAAAACATCCGTGGGCGGCTCCGGAAGATTGCCGGCCGGGATGGGAATAGGAGGAAAAGC
>CATJCJ010000023.1 GCA_949738935.1 uncultured Eubacteriales bacterium
TCCCATTTTATTTATTAATTTTCCGCCCGTCTGCATATTGTAGAGAGCCGCCTCGGTCGCCGTCATCGCAGTCCTTATGCCGTTGAACGTGATGTACATGATAGGTTCAATCATGAGCTTATAATCGCCGTTGACGAGATCGTCATATTCAATGCCCACATGACCGGATATTCCTCTCACCACTTGCTCGTCCGTAAAATAACTGCGGATCGCTTCAATACTCGCTCCCGAACCATCGCTAATGATTGTGGGCAAAGGCTGATCCGGTGCTTTGCAATAATATTTTGATGTGCTAACGCTTAATGCCGCGCCGCCAACATAATCGGCTTTGCATTTCTTACCGAAATGAAATTCTATATCGCTTGCATTGCTGTTTGTATAATCGATTGAGGCGGATTTTACAGCACCCGTTTCCGCGTCAACGACTGTAACGCGAACTCCGTCGTTACCGGGATTCCAGAAGTTTTCCGAACTGCCGTCTTTTAACCCTCCGCCGCCGTTATCAATATTCGGATCGCCGCCGCTGTCAGCGAAAGCGACATTTTGCAAACAGAAAATTGCCACCATGACGGCGGCAATTATTCGTATGAATTTTTTCATATTCACCTCTCAAAAAATAAGCGCCGAGTTATTCGCTCAGCGCTTTTGTTACTTATCCGAAGTAGCCTATCTTATTCCCGTTTTCGTACATATCCGGCGCGGGTTCGCATACTCCGCCGCCACCCTCATCGACTACCCAACCGAAGCCGTTGATATAGATCATACCATCTTTTTTGTCGCCATGCTTGGGAATATTCGAGGGTGTTTCCGGCTGCGGCTTGACCTCGGTCTGTTCGGGTTCGTAAGTTGGCTCTTTGTCGGGGTTGGTGAGCATTTCCTCGTCCTCAATCTTGGGAGGCTCGGGCGGCTTGTTCTGCGGAGTGCTCTCCGTTTTCTCGGGTTCGGGGAAGTCTTGATTGATCTCGATGCCACCGTCCTCGATGAAGTCAGCAGCTTCCTTTTCGGGATCGCTCTCGGTGGGAGTGACGTTGTCGGGTATGATTGTGCTCTCCGCGGGCTTTTCTATCTCA
>CATJCJ010000024.1 GCA_949738935.1 uncultured Eubacteriales bacterium
ATTATGATAAATAACTCTGAGTTCATAAAGCGTTTCACATTCCTTAATGAAAATGCTTTTTCCAATATTTCCCCCGTTTATAAAAAAAATTCGTTGTTGCATGACCAGGAGTCGGTTTTTCTTCCAAAAGGGTAATAGCGTAGGAAATATAAAGAAAATTTATACAAATAATGATAGAATAGTGTTGAGAGATGTGATAAAATGAAAAAAGACATTATATTATACGTTATAAGTGTGGTGAATAGGCAGTATCAAACGTTTGATGGCAAAAGAAGAGATTCCAAGAAAAATAGTGCCTTTGGATGTGGTAAGTTCAAAGGCAATGGATTGTAATTTCTTAGTAGGGAATAGATTAAGACTTTTATAAAGAGTTCCAAGGATTTGAATTTAAGAATTTTTTCATGACAGATTGTAGTTCAAATATAAAAAATGAATCAATCCTTTCATTGTAAACTATGAAAGGTATTTTTTTATCAAAAAACCTTTGGACTTCAGGTATTTTATATGAACATTCATATTCACAGATGAAGATGACATTTTTATTTAATGCAGTAAGAAAACCAAGGTGGTAAGCTTTTCCTTCCATTGGTTTTGATACATCTATTATTATTATGTCAGAACAACGAAACAATGAATTAGCATCAAACAAACTTAGTTCTTCAGCATGTTTTAATTTCACAGTTTTATTAAGCAATAATGAATTACATGCCTGTTTAATGGTAAATTCGAGGGATTTTTACCCATCCTGTTAAGTTGTAATTAATATCATTAAGAAAATAATTTAATTGGGAATGTATTACAGAACAAATTTGAATCTTCAAAAGGCGGGGCAAATCTTAAAAAATGTTAGAAAGAACGGATACATTAGTAAAAATCAGTGCTTGTCAACTTTGCAGGTACATATTATAATAGAGTAAAGAGGGAGTATCACGATGGAAGAGGTTACATGTAATCCGGACTTATTTTTTAAAACTAGAAAAAGAATGGTAGCCGGTATAATGTTTGATGATTGAATGTGGTGAGTTCAAACAATACGAACGATGTTGTTAGGCACATATAGCAGGGGGGTTA
>CATJCJ010000025.1 GCA_949738935.1 uncultured Eubacteriales bacterium
ATATTGGGAGGAGTTTTATTTAGTATGAAGAATATTATTGCCATAGATGGCCCTGCGGGAGCAGGAAAAAGCACGATTGCTAAAAGTCTGGCGCAGGAGTTGGCTTATCTTTATATTGATACGGGCGCGATGTATCGGGCTGTTGCATATCAGGCATTGCAGAATGATGTGGATTTGGCGGACGAGGCTAAATTGGCGCAGATTGCTGCCGATGTGCAGATTGATATGCGTTTGCAAGATGGCGAAAATCTTATTTTTCTGAATGGCCAGAATGTGACGCGAGAAATTCGTTTGCCAGAGGTTAGCGCGGCGGCCTCACCGGTTTCTGCAGTGGCGCAGGTGCGTGAATATATGGTGCCCAAGCAGCGTGAGTTGGCGGCCAGAGGTCGGGTTGTGCTGGACGGCCGGGATATTGGCACCGTGGTGTTGCCGCAGGCTGATTGTAAGATTTATTTAACGGCCAGTCTTGACGAGCGCGCCGAGCGCCGTTATAAGGAGTTGTTGGCTAAGGGTCTGCCAGCTGATTTGAATGAGGTGCGTCAGGATATTGATGAGCGCGATTATCGGGATATGCACCGGGAAACATCACCACTGCGTCAGGCTGAGGACGCGGTGTATCTGGATACTACCGGCCTTTCGATAGAAGATGTTTTGTTGGCGGTGCGCCATTTGGTTGAAGCATGAACTGGCTTGAACGGGGAGGCTTAAATGTGGCTTTATAGAGTTATTGCAATTTTTTTCACTTGTCTTTCCAAACTGTTTGGGGTGCATTTTACAGGTCGCCAACAGGTGCCGTCTGACGGAGCTATGGTGCTTATCGGTAATCACCGGCATTGGAGTGATATTGTGTTGATGGCGCTGGCGGTTTATCCACGCCAGGTTCATTTTATGGCTAAAAGCGAGTATGCCGATAATCGGGCGTTTAATTTTTTAATACATTATCTGGGCAGTTTTACAGTTGAGCGCGGTGAAGCTGATATGCGAGCAATTAAAACGGCTTTGGGCTATTTGAAAAAAGGTGAGGTTGTTGGTATTTTTCCCGAGGGAACACGCAATAAAACTGATGATGTTC
>CATJCJ010000026.1 GCA_949738935.1 uncultured Eubacteriales bacterium
CCAGCTCCTGTGAACACACGACGCACACCAGCACAACAAAGCCGAGCAGCAGGTTCATCGCTGCGCCTGCCACCGTTACCAATATCCGGTTGCCCACCGACGCTTTATTGAAGGAACCAGGCTTCTCACTTTCCTCGTCCTCGCCCTCCATGCTGACAAACCCGCCGACCGGGAACAGCCGCAGCGCGTATTTTGTGCCGCCGCGCGTCCGGCTGAAGATCGTCGGCCCCATGCCCAGCGCGAACTCGTTCACCTGAATGCCGCTGAATTTCGCCGTGAGGAAATGTCCCAGCTCATGGATGAAAATGACAAGGCTGAAAACAAAGACCGACGCCGCGACCGTCAGCAGAAGGGAGCCCATACCGCTAAAAAATGCCGCCATTCTATGACCTACCTTACTCTCGTACTCTTGGAATCACCGGTCCGGCCCGTCAGCCGATCCGCCCGGCGCCGCGCTCCGGCAGAGTTCCAAGGAAATACCGCGCCCTCATAAATGTTCTAAAACATATGCGCGCGCCGCCGCGTCGCATGCATAAACATCATCCAGCGTGTATTCCCCGCCGAACGAATCGCTCTCCACAACGCCCTCCACCAATTCGCCGATCTTCAGGAAAGGGATCCGGTCCTCCAAAAACAGGCGCACGGCCTCCTCGTTCGCGCCGTTGGCCGCGCATGGGGCGAGCCCGCCCTTCCGGATCGCCTTTTTGCACGCGGCGAGGCAGCGGAACGTCTCTTCGTCGGCCACATCGAAGGTCAGTGTCCGCAGCGCGGTGAAATCCAGCTCGGGCGCGGGGCCGGGCACGCGGCGCGGCCAGGTCAGCGCGTATTGAATGGGGATGCGCATATCCGGCACGCCCAGCTGCGCCAAAACGGAATTGTCGGCAAGCTGCACCATCGAATGGATCACGCTCTGCCGCTGCACCACAATCTGCACATGCTCGGCGGGAAGGCCGAACAACCACACCGCCTCGATCAGCTCAAGCCCTTTATTCATCAGCGTCGCGGAATCAATGGTGATCTTGCGCCCCATGCTCCAGTTCGGATGCCGCAGCGCGTCCTCCTTCGTTATGCCG
>CATJCJ010000027.1 GCA_949738935.1 uncultured Eubacteriales bacterium
CAAGCTTTTCAACTCCGGGACGTTCAGCCATATATGAAACCAACTTCTTTACATCTTGAACTTGATCGGCATTGCGCTCTATGAAAGCGTTTATGCACTCTATTGCCGCTCCCTTTGATTGCTCGGTTATATATTTTTGAAATTCGGGATATTCCCAAGCGGGCGGATATGTCTTAAGTAAATCACAGATTAAACTTTGCTGCTTTTGTGTCACGGGAGAATTATCGTAACCGTTTGACAGCTTTTCAACTCCCTCGCGAGTACCCATATATTTTATGAGATTTCCCGCATTCTTGGATTTGGAATTCTTGATGTATCGGCTTGTGCAAATAAATTTTGGCATTATTCGTCCTCCGAATGTTGAAATTCTATTGCTCCTTCAAATGTGATGATACCATTATTTTCTGCAACATCTCTCAAACACATTTCTCTTAATGCGGAAATCGTATCAAGACCTATCTCATTGAGATAAGCGATTACATTGCTACTGATTGCCTGTTCAACTGCTAATTTATAAATCATCGAAGATATATTTTTCTCTACGCTTTCGATTTCATTTTTTATCGTCTGCGCAAGCAAGGGTGCGAGAAAATCTATGCTTTTCTTCTGCCGTAAGTATGCGATATAAAATTCCGTGGCTTGACGGACAAAATCCGCCATTGATGTTGCATTGGCTTCACTCATCATGTTTTGTATTTCCGCTTTGAGTTCCGCATCAAATCTGATCGCTGTTTTCTCCATTTTGCTCCTTTCCCATGAGACCGCCGTTTTACAAACATCTTTTTTTCTTCAAAATGCTCCAACGGTCGGCTCTGCCGTCCGATGTGATACGTGAGGGGGCGGCTTGCCGACCCCTCGCTTTGTCCTGCTTTCAAATAATATCTGCCATTTTTGCACTCAAATCCCGCCAAACGGCTCGCCGGTTAGACCTCAGCCAAAGCATCTCACCCCGCTTTTTTCGATGACAACAACGGCTAAGACACACATAGAGCTTAGCCGTTTTCACTTTCATATCGCTATTAAGGTATCAATAAAACACCCAAATTACTCGGGTTTCCTTTTTCTGTTTTTCAAGAAAA
>CATJCJ010000028.1 GCA_949738935.1 uncultured Eubacteriales bacterium
GAAGTATATAAAACAACTCCGACAGTTATAAAAGATGAAGAATTTAAGCGTATCCAATATACAAGATATGCTGATGATTTTCTGATAGGCGTCATCGGAAATAAAGCGGACGCTGAAAAAGTTAAATTAAAAGTTAAGGAATTTTTAGAAAAAGAACTTAACCTTGAAATGTCTGACGCTAAGACCAAAATAACCCATACAGGCGACAGAGCAAAATTTTTAGGATACGACATTACAGTATCAAGAAATCAAGACTTGAAAAAAACCGCCAACGGAAAAATACAGAGATTATATACAGGTGTAGTTAAACTGCTTGTACCAAGAGAAAAATGGACAGGCAAATTAATCGAATATAAAGCAATAAAAATCAAAATTAACGAAAACGGCAAAGAAAGATATGCTGCACTGCACAGAGGAAAACTTGTGAATCGCAGTGATATAGAGATACTTGCAAGGTATAACGCAGAGGTACGAGGTTTGTATAATTATTATTCCATGGCAAACGATTCATATAAAATAGGGATATTTGCAAATGTGATGAAACATAGTATGTACAAAACATACGCTTGTAAATACAAAATAAAGGTACACGAAATAAAGCGAAGATATTGCAGGAATAATCTATTCACATTAGAGTATAAAACAAAAAGTGGGATTAAAACAACTACTTTTTATAAAGACGGATTCAAGCATAAAGAGTTTGCGACAAAATTTGATGATGTAAATGAATTGCCGCAGTATTCAAAGTATATTAAAAGGAATACGCTGAAACAGAGAGTAGAACGAAATATATGTGAACTTTGCGGAAAAATTGCAGAAATATTGTAATACATTAAGTAAAAAAACTCAAAAATTTAAAGGGTAATGCAGAGTGGGTACTTCTTATGTGCAAAAGGAGAAGAAAAACACTTGCAGTATGCCCTAAATGCCATAAGTTAATTCATTCTTAAAACCGCAAATATAATAAGCGAAAACTAGGAGTGAATTTTAATCTGTGTAAATGCGAGTAACTTTGTTCTTATATGACTATAATAATACTGTAGTCAATTAGGGCAACGCTGAGGAGCGACCCAACGCAGACTACAGATATACGGTA
>CATJCJ010000029.1 GCA_949738935.1 uncultured Eubacteriales bacterium
ATACTTTGTCACTCCCTTCGTAGGGAAACGGAGAAGGGCGCACTTATAGACAGTCAGAGACTGTCCATCCCACTTCGTGGGCGTGCGCTCTGGCGAGGCAAATGTGAATAGAGTTACTAAGCTTTCAAAAAACGAAAGCTAAGAAACTCTACGCCGGCAATGCCGGCTATTCACACTGGAAGAACGCAAAAACAGCGTTCTTCATACTTGCAACAGCATATCACTGTTACTGCTTACTCACATTGGAAGAAAACAAAGTGACAGCATAAATACTGTTGTATTCTTCCCATGAGCAGTTTTCTATAGCGAATATTAACTCAGCCTTTGCCAGAATGTCAGTTTGATGTTCTGGCAGGGGCATTTTGTTTATTTGCAGTGATAACTTACGGAAAGGATGGTGGTGCTTATGGCGATTTATCATTGTTCAGTCAAGATATTCGGACGGAGTAAAGGCAAGTCTGTAATAGCGGCTGTGGCATATCGTGCGGGAGAGAAACTCTACGACAGGGAAACTGGACTTACCCATGATTTCACTCGCAAAGGCGGTGTGGTGCATAGGGAGATTCTTTTACCAGATTATGCACCAAAGGAATACTTGGATAGGCAGACACTTTGGGAATCGGTTACAAAAGTTGAGAAAAAATCCAATGCACAGTTGGCAAGAGAGGTTGAGATAGCATTGCCAGTGGAGTTTTCCAGAGAATTACAGCTTGCAGTAGTACGGGAGTATGTACGAATCAATTTTGTGTCAAAAGGTATGTGTGCGGATGTTGCCATTCACGATAGGGGAAATGGCAACCCCCATGCCCATATTCTTCTTACCACACGACCAATCAAAGCAGATGGCTCTTGGGGAGTAAAGGAGAAAAAGGATTATGCCAGAGATGAAAACGGAGACCGCATCCCTCTCATTGACAAAAAGACGGGAAAACAGAAATTAGGTAAGCGGAATGAGAAACTTTGGAAACGGATAACAGTGCAGGTAAATGACTGGAATGACCGGGGCAATGTGGAAAAATGGAGAAAATCGTGGGCAGATATTTGTAACCGTTATCTGCCCGTGGAACAGCAGATTGACCATCGCAGTTATGAAAGGCAGGGAC
>CATJCJ010000030.1 GCA_949738935.1 uncultured Eubacteriales bacterium
AGTACCAGAATGATGTGTTATACGCTGGTGCGTGATTATTATGACGGTACTTTGCCGGTAAATAATTTGCGTCGGGACGCTAAAAATAACTGGCGTGAATTACAGAATGTGCATAATTCCCTGTCCTTTAAGGTGGGGCGCGCTATTACATATATACCCAGAAAAATGCGAGATGTAATAAGGAAGATTGTTAAATAAATTTAAGCTGAGGAGTGGACAGATATGTCAGTAATTGCCATAGCCGGAACCGGTTATGTGGGTTTATCTAACGCGGTGCTTCTGGCGCAGCATAACGAGGTTTATGCCGTGGATATTGTGCCGGAAAAGGTGGAACTGATTAATCAAAGGAAATCACCGATTGCGGATAAGGAAATTGAGGAGTATTTGGCGGAAAAGCCGCTAAATTTAACTGCTACTCTGAACGGAGCGGCGGCATATGCCAAAGCGGAATATGTGGTTATATCCACGCCGACAAATTATGATGAGGAAAAATATTACTTTGATACTTCATCGGTGGAGGCGGTAATTGAGCAGGTTCAGGCGGTTAATCCTCGGGCGGTTATTGTGGTGAAATCTACGGTGCCGGTTGGCTTTACGGAAAATATGCGGCGGAAATATCAGGCGAACAAGCTGATTTTCAGTCCGGAATTCCTGCGCGAGGGCAAGGCTTTGTATGATAATCTCTATCCCTCAAGAATTATTGTCGGCGTGCCGGAGGGTGATGTGAAGTTGGAAAAGTCGGCTCAAAAGTTTGCGGAGCTTTTGCAGCAGGGCGCTGTTAAGGAAAATATTCCGACGCTTTTGCTGAAGCCTACGGAGGCGGAGGCTGTTAAGCTGTTTGCCAATACATATCTGGCCTTGCGCGTCAGCTATTTTAATGAATTGGATACCTATGCGGAATTGAAAGGGCTTGATGTGCAGCAGATTATTGAGGGAGTGGGGCTGGACCCACGCATTGGTTCGCATTATAACAATCCTTCTTTTGGTTATGGCGGCTACTGCCTGCCTAAGGATACCAAACAGCTGCTGGCTAATTATCAGGACGTGCCGCAGAATTTGATTG
>CATJCJ010000031.1 GCA_949738935.1 uncultured Eubacteriales bacterium
AAAAGTATATAAAAAGCCAAAAACAAAAAATTGGTATTCTGTTACAAAATCGATATCGCCATTTTTAAGTTTATATTTGAAATCTGTTAGTGTCATATGTAAATAAGTCTTGACTTCATCGGGTTTAATAATAAAAGCTGAAATTAAACATTCAAGGCCTTTTATACTTTTAACGGTTTTTTTATAACATAATTCGGCTATGCCAGATATAAATTCAGGATGATTTTTCATATAATTCGGCAATCTGTCAAAAATATAGTTTTCAACATTATAAGCTGTCCCCGAAAAATCAAGAGCGATTTTATTGGCAAAATCAGATATATCCTCCATTATTATTTGTTTTATCATTGAGTTTATAGCCGTTTCCTTGGTAAAAATCATTTTGATTGGGTCACTTCTCATAAAATTTCATCTCCATTTATAAAAATATCTTTATTAAGCTTAACAAATCGTTGCTGTAAGTTATCAACTTTTATCGCCTCTGTACGAGGTGTTCCCTTTTCATAAAATCTGTTCAGCATTTTGTTTTCATTCATAATATCCAATATCCTGCTGAGATTTAAGTTAAAAATAAGCTTATTTTTTTTAGTGTAATCACGAACTAATTTAAAAAATTTTTCGGACTTTATGTAAATGAAATAATCATCATAAAAGCCTAAAAAATCAGGAGGGAATAAGCGTTTTCCTAAACTGTTTACATACTTTACATCTGAGCTTTTCCCCCTGTTTGTGTTGTGTTTAATTTCGTAAAGTTAAAATTTTTGCGTTGCCAAATTCTCGTTGAAAGCATTAATGATAACTTCCTGTGGAGTAACCGTTTGCGTTTTTTCTTCCATAGAAAAAACTATGGCAATAAGTTCGGTTTTCATTTCTTCAAAACTTAATAAGTCAGCGGAAATATTATTTTCTGTTAAAAATTTATTTAAAATTTTGTGTTGAGCCAGCAGCCACGCCGCAGCATTTCTCCAGCGGTTAAATTTTAATTCTGACAGCTCTGATAAGTCGTTTTTAGTGATATTTTTTTGAAGTTTAAAAAATTTTTCTGTAAAATTTTTTTGCGCAAGCGTCCATTTTGTGTATTCTATAAGAATACTATTAAGGATAGGAGCGGCTT
>CATJCJ010000032.1 GCA_949738935.1 uncultured Eubacteriales bacterium
TAAGGCATTTAAAGGAACTTGGCATAGAAGTCCGTTTTGAAAAGGAACATATCAATTCGCTGTCAGAGGACGGAGAGCTTATGCTTTCGCTCCTTGCATCTTTTGCACAGGAAGAGAGCCGTTCCATCAGCGAGAACTGCAAATGGGGCATCAGAAAAAGGTTCCAGTCGGGAGAGATCGGTGTGGCAAATAAGCACCTGCTCGGATACCGGTATGATGAGGAACAGGAAAAATACATTATCATCCCCGAAGAGGCGGAAGCCGTCCGCTGGATGTTCCAGATGTACATAGACGGCATTTCCCTCCGCCGCATTGCAGAGAGCATGAACCAGGCAGGCATCCGTTCGGTGCTTGGGAATGAGTTCCAGGAAGGCTCAGTGCGGCAGTTGATTTTTAATGAGGTCTATGCGGGGGATATCAGGCGGCAGAAATGTTACATGGCAGACCCGATCACAAAGGCAAAAGTAAAAAACAACGGCGAGCTGCCACAGTATTACATGACGGACTGCCATGAAGCCATCATTGACCGTGAAACCTATGCAAAGGTCAAGACGGAAATGGAGCGGCAGGCGGCGATGCAGAACCCCACATACCCGTTTACACGAAAGATCAGGTGCAGTGCGTGTGGAATGTTTTTTACGAGAAGGATATGTAAAAGCGATGCAAAATGGTTCTGCCGCAGTAAAAAAGAAGTGGGAATGGCCTGCAAAAGCCACAATTACCTTGAATCGGAACTGTATAAAATTTTTGCGGAAATGCTCGGAACGGATACTTTTGATAACGGGGTTTTTGAAACTTCGGTTAAGGAGATCATATCCCTGCCTGACGGCAGCCTTAAGGTGCAGTTTTACGGCGGGGAAACAAAGACATGGCAGATGCCGCCGTTGCCGCTGAAGAAACCAAAGCCAAAGCCTGAAAGTAAAAGACCGAAACACATCTTTGACGGAAAGATATTCTGCGGGCAGTGCGGCAGGCGGTACGGCCCAATGTCATTAACTTAACAAAAAAATGCGTTTATAACCAACAGAATGTTTTGAAGAATGGAGCCTTTAAAAAAATTTGTGTATTCAGTATAAAAAAAATCCTTCTTGATAATAATGCAAATGAAGATAAGTGTAAA
>CATJCJ010000033.1 GCA_949738935.1 uncultured Eubacteriales bacterium
AGTGGATATCTCTACGCTTATCGTGGGTTCGGAGCTTACCTCGGGAGTGCTTGGCGTGACCGCCTCGGGTTCGGACGCGAAGCGTGTCGCTATGAGTATCGCAAGTGCCGCGCATAATACCGTTCCGCCACCTATCGCTAACCCTCTTTTTGTTTTCATTGTCATAAAATCACCTGTCCTTTCATGTCGGTGCTTTGCTGTTATCTGCATTTTACCATACCGCAGAAAATTTATCCAGTCAAAAAAGCTGTTTTCTACAGAAATGACAAAATTTTTTCTTTTTCCTGTGGATATTCGTTAGAATTTCGGCGTGTACTTGGACTTTACGCAGAGCCTGATCTTCATTGGTGGAAGCATATCTCCGCAGAATGACAACGGCACTTCCAAGGTTATATACGAGGTCGCGGAAAACTGCGGAATATCTCCCGATGTCGGAGCGAACTGTGCGTTATCCACATTTACTGACAGTCCATAGATTGAATATTCCGTTCCATCGGAATTTGTTTTTATGTGTTTTCCACCACTGCTATGCAAGCCGAGAAGCTGATCCAGGCGACCGTAAACATCACCCGTAGATACTGCCATTCTCCACGAATTTCCCGAATACCGATATCCTCCGGAATATCCCTCGCGCACTCCGTCATAGACATTGCTGTAATTCCCAACCGAAGTTGCAATCACAGCCGACTGCACCGCGTCCTTAACTCCCGCCGAAATTGTGATCAGTCGAATAATTTGCCACAGCACCACAAAAAACATCATTCCCGCAAGGGCAATCACAACAGCTAAAGGCGCAGAGGAATAGGCTTTATTTGAGCGAAGTAATTCACGAATTTTGGTCATTTCCAGTACACCTCACTTCTGCCCGAAGCCTTTGCGGTCAGCGTCACAGGGAAGCTCCCGAACTCGCCGAAGCCGATATCCATTTTATAAGTGCAAGTAACCGTGAATTCCTGATTGAGCTGTACCTTTCCCGTCCGCGACCATTCGATCTTGGGAGCGATCCCTGTTCTCTCGGTCAGAACCTGCGCCCTCGCTGTGGTTTCCGAGCCTATTCTACCTGAGATTTCAGCCTCGCGCACAAGCTCATCGGCATAATTGTCAAGCTGAATTTTCGCCGA
>CATJCJ010000034.1 GCA_949738935.1 uncultured Eubacteriales bacterium
CTTCCCGCACCAGTTATTTTTTGAAAGGTAGTATCTATTTCGCTAAAAACACTTAAAAATCCCTCTTTTACTCCATCAGCGAGAATACCAAAAGAATATTTAAGGTCTTGAATAGCATTTACAAACGGAAGTAAACCAGCTTTTTTTATCCAATCATACTCCTCAAGGGTCATTACTCCGTCCCAAGAAGCTATCAATGCTTTTATATATAATCCGACTACATTTGATACATCTCTTGTAGCGTCCTGTATTCCAAAAAGATTACTTGTCCAAACCTCATAAGCTAAAGCCGCCATTAACGCAAAAGGTAAAACACTCGTGGCAAGAGAAAAAAGTCCTCCCGCTAACATACCTAAACTTTGTGTGACAAGACTCGCAAGACTGGGTAAACCTTGTAAAGCATTAGTCAGCATATATAATGAGCCACTAAATTTAAGTAATGTTCCAAAAGCTACAAGTCCAACTCCCGCTATAGCTCCTATTACAGTTACTACCTGCATTAGATATGGGTGGGTAGAAGAAAATTTTATTGCCTTAGAAACAAGGTCTCCTAATATTTTTGTTACACCTTCAAGAGGTTTTAAAACTAAAGTCAATCCTGACGCTATACTATTCGCAAAAGCCTGTACATTAGAGTCTTCTAAGTCCGCAAAAGTAGAGACAAGATTATTAAGGCTTACCTTTAATGAGTCAAAAGGTCCTGCGTCCGCTATCTTTAAATATAAACGTGTGAACTGGTCCTCGACATTACTTAATACTTGCGTAAAAGTACCCATATTGGCAGCCATAAGACCACCTAGATTTTTCTTGTCAACTATCTCAACAATATCATTCCAACGTTCTTCAATGGTATCTCCTATTCCGTGACCTATGATTTGCTCAATCTCACCCATATCAAGTAAGTTTCTTAAAACTTTAGACTCTCCAGAACCTACATAGTTCTGTATAGCAATTTTCCACCTTTGAGCGGGTACTTCCGGCTTAAAAGTCATTAAGTCGCCTAACCAAGCTAAATTTGCCTGTCTTAGTTTACCTGATTTAGAGGTCATTTCGTCAAAAGCCTCTATACCTTGTGATTTTAACGTTACAAGTAAATCTTTAACATCATTAACCTCAAAAGGTGTTGTTGC
>CATJCJ010000035.1 GCA_949738935.1 uncultured Eubacteriales bacterium
GTTACCCCAACAATCCCAGCCCTCAAAACTTTGCCGGGCAAACAGTTCAATTCGTGGCAAATCGCCAAACAGTTCCACAATCTTATCCCGTACAATATCAGGTTTGCGGCTATGTTCCCGGCGTGGAGATATTATACAACTGGATACCCGATTACTGATTGGTTTTAAGCTACCCTTAATGCCAAGCAGACAAACCTCACAGTTGCTTTTGGCGTAATAGCCCACGCCGAAAAATGGGCGACCATCACGACTGTTTGTTTTCAACCAACTAAACCCCAAAGTCTTATACTTAAAACCCCAGTAATTAAAGAGCTTTATCTGTTCATTAAGATACGGAAAAGTTACCCAAAGGAACAAGGCGCAGTTATTTGCTGCAAGTCGTTCAATGGGTAACTTTTGTATTTCTTCCATACTCATAGTGGGATAATGCGAAGCGGCACCGCCGCCAAAGCTAGTACCAAACTTATTGCGCTTATTATACTTTCAGGGTGGATCAACATAAAGAATGGCATATTTTTTTTGCGTATTATAAATATCCACAAACATTTGACACACCTCCATTTACTTTTCACCCGGTGTTGACGACATCAAATAATAAAGTTCCGTATCTCGCGGCCACTGGTTAGCGAAAGGCACAATCGAACCACCGACCTTGAGCAGCCCATGCCCGGCCTCAGCACCGGTTATATAGGACATCTGGTTAGCGGATATATTCAACAGTTTAGCCAACTCTGCACGGTCAGTAGCCGCCTGATTGAGCAAGACCAAAAATTCGCTGTTGGCAAACATCATCCGCGCCGTATCAGAACGCAGACATTCCTCCATATTTTGAGTGGCGGCAGTCATCGCAGCAGCATATTTGCGAAAGCGTTTCCAACATTTATACAAAAACTGCGCCGAATAATAATAACGGAAAAACAAATAAACCTCGTCCACAAATACCCAAGTGTACTTACCAGCCAGCCGGTTAGCAGCCACCCGGTTTTGAATAGTTTCCAGCGTTACATTAAGCGCCGTTGGCTTTAGCTGTTCACCCATTTCATACAGGTCAAAGGAAATAATACGATTGGATATATCCACATTAGTAGCGTGAGCAAACATATTTAAGCTGCCCTCCACAAACAGCTCCGA
>CATJCJ010000036.1 GCA_949738935.1 uncultured Eubacteriales bacterium
AAAATCTGTTTGGGGAAAATCCCCAAGCCCCTGTTGTTTTGCTCCGCAAAAATAAAAAACGAAAAGAGGAAAATTATGCAGAACAGAACAAGAAACAGACAGCTTAATCTTAAATTCACAGATGATGAGTTTGAGTATATCAAGACCAAAAAAGAACTCGCTCAGGCGCAGAATTACACTGATTTCATTATGAGCGTTGTTTCTCATTCAAATATTTATAATGTTGATACAACGCCGTTAATCGAAACGGTAAAAGAAATAAATAAAATTGGAGTGAATGTCAATCAGATAGCAAAAATTATAAATACAACAGGAAATGTTTACGAGAATGAAATCAAGGATTTACAAAACAAAATAAAGCTTCTGGAAAAAATCACAACAGACGCTTATTCCTGTTTTATAAAAGCGAAAAACGGTGAATTTTAAATGGCTTATGTAAAAATACAAGGAATAAAAACGGGAACACATCTGAAACAATCCCTTGATTATATTAAAAATCCTGATAAAACAGACAATGGTATTCTCATATCTTCATTTGCCTGTTCCGCAAGCAATACGACGGAAGAATTTGAGGAAACATTAAAAAGAACAAGGCACAGCGGAAATAACATAGCGCATCACATCTGTCAGTCATTTTCTCCCGAAGATAATATAACCCCACAACAGGCTCTTGAAATAGGGCAGGAAATGATGAAACGAATGTATCCGAATTATCAGTTTTTAATTTGTACTCACGTTGACAGAGAGCATATTCATAATCATATAATAATGTGCGCTGCGAATTTTAAAGATTATAAAAAACTGCACAGCAATCCTGATAATCTTAACGCTTTAAGAAAAGTCAGCGATACGCTTTGTGAGGAAAACGGAATCGGTATTATCGTACCAAAAGAAAAAAACAAAAGAGAAAAACTGAAAAAAGTCATAGATGAAGCTATAAAAAACTCAAACACATTTGACAGTTTTTTAGGTTATATGCAGTTCCAAAAATATGAAATAAAACAAGGCAAGTATCTTTATTTTAAGGGAGAAAAAAGCGAAGTATTTTTCAATACAAAACTTTTGGGAACAGCTTATACCGAAAAAAATATAAAGAAAAGAATTGTAAACCATACAGAATTAAAAAATCATAA
>CATJCJ010000037.1 GCA_949738935.1 uncultured Eubacteriales bacterium
AGCTTTGCTCCCGTCATTTATTATGTTCCAGTTTTCCCCGTTTTTCAAATCGGCGTTTGAAGCCGATGCGGTAAGAGAAGCGGGTTTTTCAAAGGAAATACCGTCCACCCCGCAAATATAGCGGTCGCGCACGTACAAGGTATCCTGTCCGCCGTTGGTTTTAGGGTCGCGGCTCATCTCGTAAGGTACGCTGTCCCCGATATCGTCAAGCACGATAGCACCCCTCCCCAAAATATAAGTTGTATACTTGGTAGTACCCGCCTTTCCATCGGTTCCCGCGATTTCCTCCACCGGCATACCGTCGTCAATCAGCACCGTGCGCCCGTTCCATGACCCTACCGCCAGATCGCGGGTTATTCCGTCCTTATCGGTATAAGTCATGTATTTGAGGAGCTTAAGATTTTCAAGATTTGTGGCAACCTCGCTGTGCATAATAACAAGGCTGAAAATCGACTTGTTATCGCCGCATGCCTGCTGAACGGCCTTGTTTAGAGTTGCCGCACCCACCTTGCCGTCCTCTCCGGTTTTCCCCGAAATGTCAAAGGTGTGCTTTTCCGCAAATTCCTTAGCCGCCTTTGCCGCCGCGGTTGTGCCCGATGTTTTCATAGAAAAAACGCCCTCTAAAATTGACAGGAGCATATCCTGTCTGACCTCCTGCTTGTAGTCGCCTATCTGCTGTGCCACGTTATCCATGAAATCCACACCCGCGGTGATGTTCTTGCTGAAAGAGCGCTCTGTCCATGAATCCATGCGGGAAGCGGTGACAAAGCCCTGCTCATAGGTAGTGGTATTGGTGGAGGTGATGTCGGTGCCGCCGTCGTTGTTCTGGGAGGTGGACCCGTCTATTCTGCCAAAATAAGGAATACGGGCATACAGACTGCCCGTCTGATTAGACAGCGCCGCCTTTGCCTGTTCGTTGGTGCCCACCGCCCCCGACTTTGCCAGCTCGTTTTTCTTTACGTTCGGGATTCGGTTCACATAGGCTCCGAAGGCCTGTGGGTTAAAGCTTTTTGAATCAAATTTTGCCATAATAAATTTTCCTTTCCGTTAAAATTATTCGATTTTTGCACCGGGATTTTGCGCCAGATACGCCGTCATCTCGGAGTAGGTCATTTTGGAAAAATCGGTTTCCCCG
>CATJCJ010000038.1 GCA_949738935.1 uncultured Eubacteriales bacterium
GCAAATATTCCTACCCAAAAACCGTCTTGAAACATCTGTAAACGTGTATCGTCCGCAAACATAGGAGTATTTGCCAAACGTGGAAGTATTATCATAAGACCCCCTACAACTACTGAAATTGTTTCCGTTTTTCCCGACTGTCTTGCGAATAAAGCTGTTATCTCGGCTCCGTCATTAGTTATTATGGAACGTATAACCCTCTTACCAAATTGTTCTTGATAAGGAAATAGAGTTTTCCCCGAATACAATTCACAAAATATGAATATCTTATTTACAAGTTCCGTTGTCGATATTCTTCCCGCAATAGCTTTGACGCCCATATATTTTACAAACAAAGGTAAAAATAACTTCTGCCATAATTTTAAAAGTTTGTATTTAAGTGTCTTACAAAAAAATAAAAATAAGACCTCTATTAAAACTAAGAAATTCAAAATATCACCCCATAAAAATAAAGCCACAAGTAACTATTTTCTATCTTGTGTCTTATTTTATATTAATGTTTAATTTTAGTCCAGTAGGATAAATAACTATCTTATTACTTTTTATTTTCTTCATTAAATAACTCTTTTGTGTATGGTAAATTTTTAAGAGCTTTTATAAATAAATACCACTCATCTAATCTGTGGTCTTCTCTCTGCTCAACAATATTAAGAATGTTTTCGTAATTTATAGTAACAGTCCTTTTTTGATTGTAACTTGACGGTAAAAGCTGTATTATCTGCCACCAGTCATTTTTATCTTCTTTTTTTGCCAAGTAATCATTTTTTGCCAAGTAATCATTTCTGTAACTATTTAACACATTCACTATTTTACTAAGTGTCATTAATGATTCCATAAATAAATGCTCACAACTGAAATCATCAATAGTAAACTCTTTTTTGTGTATGGTGTGCATTGTTGAACAGCTGTTTGTCGTTGTTCCTATTTTATAAGTATCGAATTCTTTCCACCAATAAAGCGGAGCTGTAATATCCATAGAAACAAAAATCTGTCTTAAAAATTTTCTGTGTGAGTTTCCCGCTTTTATAAGTTTTCGCATAAGTTTCAAATCTTTTTTGCCAAGAATAAAACTTCCTCCATAATTAAAACTATCTGATTTATCCCAGCTGTTCATAGGATTTCTCATACCTCTTACAGCGTGTTCAAATCCCCAAGCGTCCATATTTTCAATTTTAATCATTTTTATTAATCCTTTCTGTCTTTAATTATAATACTACTCTCCTATATGGTCTTTCCAAGTACACTGCTTTGGTTCCTTATCACTTCTAAATCTTAAAAAGCGTGGGTGACGCATTTTGCCGGTGTCTTTAAAAAGCTCATTAGCTTTTACCTCAACAACAAGACCTTTATAATACGCTCTATTATTTGAGAGAGTTAATCGTGTTTCATCATCAAAACCACCACACTCACACACTTGCATTAAAAGAGTTCCTTCTTCAACTTTTAAACCAACTATTTCAGGGTCATATAATGCTCCCTGTTTATTATAAGGTATTTCTCCAAGTTCCTCATTTGTTATAAGAACACCAAGTATAAGCTGTCCTATTTGACTTTCATAATAATGTCTTGTAACAGGAGTACACCCTAATTCTATTAATTTATCTGCTTTCATTCCTTGTACAGAATCAAGTGTTTTTCTTGAACCTTCTTCATCAGGCCAATAGTCCCAGTAGTTATTAGGAAATTTGCCTGTGTATTCTTTTGTAGGCTCTGTATAATCTATGAGAATTAACTCTCTGGTTAAAAATTTCTTAACCTTTTGATATTCTCTGCCTCTTTTGTGATAATGTTTACCGTCTTTTGGTTTTAAGATTACTCCTTCACCACCAGTAGCTACAATATACTCATATAAAGCCTTTGGACTTAACCTATATGGACCGTTTTCTTTTAGTTTTTTACGCATTTCAGAAGCAAAAGTAGGATAAGCTTTTTTCAATACCTTTTTTTCGCATATCAGCAAATACGTCAAATATACCACCGTGTGTAGATTCATAAGAAGGTACATCTATACCACAAGCACAACTTTGGTAAATAACATTTACTATATAAGGACTATTGACAGTCCTTACGACTTCATCTAGTAACTTTTTTCTTTTCCAAAGCGGAAATTTTTCAACACAGCGTCCTTTATAATAAAGAATATCAAAAGCGTGAAAAACAATAAATCCTAACTCTTTTTGACGTTCTATTGCCTTATCATAAAGACAATTTAATGTACCAGAAACATCTTTAAAAGGTCTGTTTGGTATAAACATTTCACCGTCAATAACAGTTCCCACAAGTTCTGGAATACATATATCCCTTAAATGCGGCAAACTATCTGTATTTTCACAATACCAATTTGTTTGCTTGCTTACTCTGCGGCTAAAGCACCTTGTATAAGCAGACCGAGGATAGTATATTCCGTCTTCTATAAGGTCTTTTATTCTATCCGCAACGTACTCCCATTTAAACAATTTACTAAACAAAGGATTTGAATAACTGCCTATAATAATTTCTAAGCCCTTTGAATTAGAATTATTTGCGACCTCAAAATTTTCAACAGTAGAATAACAAGAGTGTCCTCCAATACCATACTTTTTTTTTAAGAAATTTGCCATAGTCTTACGGTCATAAACATTTGAGGTAAAAAAATCATAAATTCTATCTCTTCCTTGTGAAAAAGGAGTACCATCTAAAAGGTCATAAGTTAAAGCTCTATCCTCCATAGGCTTGTTTTTAAAAGTCTTGCTTATGAAAGGGTCAGTCTTATAAAAATGTAGAATAGCTCTTGTACCATCAAATTTTTCCTCAATAAAGTTATTTGGATTATTAAATTCTTCTTCCTGTTTATCTTCCGCAATCTCTTTAGCTGTCATAGGCTCAATACCTTTAATATGTGCCGTTTCATAGTCATTATAAGTCTTATAATGCTGAAACCTTGGACTTTCATTCAGTATCAATGTTTTAAATATACCTAAACGTACCCCAATGCATTGAAATATACCTAAAATATCAATTTTTTAATAAAAAATTATGAAATATATCAAGATGTTCTAAA
>CATJCJ010000039.1 GCA_949738935.1 uncultured Eubacteriales bacterium
AAATATAAAATATTATATATCTCTTGATATTGATGGAATTGATATGTCTTATATTTTCGGAACAGGGACTCCGCAATTTAATGGCTTGTCTCCATATGAAGTGAATGAAGCGTTAACTCAGTTAAGACCTTTGGATATTTGTGGATTTGATATTGTAGAATTAAATCCAACATTAGATGATTCACATAGTTCATTTGTAATTGCTTGTGAACTTATCTATCATTTTTTGGCAATGGGATACTCAAAGAAGGGAGCTCTACAATGAAAAAGGTAGCAGTATTATATAATTTGAATCATTATGAACATGAATATGAGGCTGAATTTGATTCACAGGTTACAATTGATGCGATTGAAAATGCGTTAAAAGATAATTATAATGTGAGATTAATTGAGGCAACATCTGATTTTAATTGGATTCAAGAAATAATCCATGAGCTTCCGGATGTTGTATTTAACATTTGTGAAGGATACTACGGACCTGCACGGGAGTCAGTTTATGCTGCGCTTTTAGAACAATTTAAACTTTTATACACGGGACCAGACAGCACAAATTTATTGATATGCCATAATAAGTCGATGGTAAAAAAAATATTAAAGGGTAAAATACTTGTACCTAATGGATATTCTATCAGAAATATAGATGATGTAAAAAATGTTCTCGATATCAATTATCCAGTAATTGTGAAATTAAATTCAGAAGGGTCTAGTATAGGATTGTGTAAGGATTCCATTGCATATAATTCTTATGAATTGCTTAATAGGGTAGAGATGTTGTACAATTTATATAAGTCTAATATTTTGATTGAGGAATATATTGATGGAATAGACATAAGCGTAATTTATATTGAGGGCATTGGTCCTTTAGGACCTTGCACTGTTCAATGCGATGCTGAATTTTACGATTATGAGATGAAAACAGTGAAAGATGATAATGTGGATATAATAGAAACCAAAGGAGATTATTCTATGCTGTATGAAATTGTAAGGAATATTGTTCGAATTTTAGACATTAAGGGATATGCAAAATTAGATTTTAGGGTTAATAATAATAAATATTATTTTATTGAGGTTAATGGACAAGTTAGTTTTCATCCATATGGTGAATTTATAACATGTGCAAAAAAAAATGGATATAGTTTTAATGAGGTCATTAATTATATAGTAAAATATACTTTAAAAAAATCTATGAAAGAGTATTCATTTGGAATAGGTGAAGATTATGGAAACATTGATTAATGAAGAACTGAAAATACGATATGAATCTTTGGTTGGAAAGGAGCATCTTCTTCCAATAAAGGTAACAGATTTTTATAAAACTAAAGTCAATGAAGAAATTGATGCAATTGGATATGGTGGCCCGCTATATCGTTCTGTTATACCTACTCTTGAAAAGCTTGATCTGCATACGAGTTATGAAGCAAGAGACTATGTTGAGGAGTATAAACATATGCCTATACCTAATGTGGATTATATAATCCAAAAGTATGAAGATAGAGTTATAGTTATTATTACGGAGTTGTGTTTTTCGCATTGTCAGTATTGCTTTAGAACATATAATTTGTCTGAATTCCAAAAAGATGACTTTAAAGTTAGTTTATCAAGAAAAGTTCGTGTTCTTAAAGAATATTTGCGAAGCAACAGCAAAATCCATGAAGTCATTTTATCAGGAGGAGATCCATTATCAATTGGATATGAAAATATGCAGTTCATACTATCTGAACTGAATGAGTGGGATGTTCGTATCCATACACGTGCAATTGTGTATGAGCCCACGGTCTTTTCTCAAGAGATGATAAGGCTATTGAGTTTATTTAATGTGAGACTGGTTTTTCACATTAATCATCCATATGAAATTTGCCAAATTGTAAAGGAAAAAATTCGTAGTATGCATATGTGTGATATAAAGATGTATGCCCAATTCCCTTTATTAAGAGGAATAAATGATCATTCGGATGTACTAATTGAACTGCTTACGATGATGGATAATCTATATATAAGACCAATTTCGATTTTTATTCCTGACCCGATTACGTATGGTGCAGATTATAGGGTTTCTTTCTCAAGAATTATATCAATAATGGACGAACTTAATTGGAAAACTCCGTCATGGATTAACTCGGTAAGATTTGTAATGGATACAACATTTGGAAAAGTTCGACGGGAGAATATTTTGAAAATTGAAGGTAAGCATATAACATTCTACCGAGACGGTCATCAGATAGAATATTATGATTTGGATGATGGGATTGATGTGCCGGGCGATATAAACAAAATGTTGTGGAAATCTCAGGGATGAATCAGTATTAGAAAGGGGTCAATATGTTAGAAAATATATTAACAACGCAAGATTGCGAGATATGTAAGATATGTTGTAAATTCGAACCAGATGAGTTGATTGATGCACCAACCTTTACAGTTGAGCAAATGGAGTATTCTAAAAAAATTAACAATAGGGCCAAATTTACAGCAATTGGGAATATTTATCAGATTAATTTGGAGCGGTGGAAAGAAAAATACATATGTCCATTCTTGATAGAAACGGGTTGTCAGTTAGGGGATATGCGTCCATTTGATTGTAAATCATGGCCTTTCTATTTGATGAAGAAGCAAGGAAATTACATAATAGCGTTGTCTCAAGATTGCCCTGTGGTTTTGAAAAAGTATCTTGATTACCGCACCATAGACATTCACCCAGAATTCATAAGCATATGTTATGAAGTAATAAGTAAATATCCAGAAATGATTATGGATTATAACAGAGAGATGCCTATACTATATGTGTTTAACTAACAAATAATGTGAAGGCAAGTTTTTTTGAGGAGTGATTTTATGCCACATTACAAAGCATATGATAGTTTTCAGACAAAAAAGAGCGTTGAGAAGAAAAAAAGAGCAAAGGAGAAGGCTTCGGGAAAACAAATTGAAACAGATGGTTTTATTGTTAATGCTGCCACGGATTATGGCATAGTGATTGCTGTAAGATATGATACGGCACATGTGCTTTATAATGATAATGTGATAACTGCTAAATTGAGGAATGATTTGAATACAATTTGTAATCAAATCATTTTTCCCGGCGATAAAGTGGTTATGGAAAGTGACAATGACACAAATGTTATTACTCACCTTGTTTCTAGAACTACACTGTTATCACGAGTAAAAAAGGACAGTACAAGATTAGATGATAGTGTTGGCTTAACTAAAAATATTGCGGCCAATATAGATATCGCAGTAATTGTTGTGGCGGCTAAAGAGCCTCCATTGCATGAAAGATTTATTGATCGTTATCTGATGATACTACAAAATAGTGGAATTGAGGCAGTGCTGTGCTTAAATAAGTGTGAACTTGCCACTGATGAGATACAACGTATTTCGATATATAGGGATATAAATATTCCTGTTATTAAAACTTCCACAAGAGAAAAAATTGGAATAAATGATTTAAAACAATGTATAAGGGGAAAACAAGCTATTCTTGTTGGAAATAGTGGTGTGGGTAAGTCCTCGCTAATTAATGCAATTATGGAACAAAATGATATTCGTACTAGTTCTGTAAGCGAAAAGACCAAAAGGGGGCGCCATACGACTACAGCATCGAAATATTATATTTGGGATGCAAATTCCTCAATAATAGACACTCCTGGGATACGTAGTCTAGATATATCTTCATTTGATTTATCAGAAATTCAAGATTACTTTCCAGAGTTCAATGACTGGAAAAAACTTTGCAAATACGGAAATTGCATCCATTTTAGTGAACCATACGATTCTTGCTTTGTTAAACAAGGAGTTTTTAATGGAATGATTAGTAGAAAACGTTATGAGAGCTATATAAGAATTATTGAGAGTATGGAGAATCGTCCTTTTCCTAATGATTTCCCCAACAAAGACAATTAAATTGGACATCTGCCGAAATTCGAACCCTTAAGGTTTGATATAGTCCCCATAGAACAGACAGTTGAAAAAACAAAAAGTCTGAACTATGGGGGTGTTTTTTATGAAATTGTAACTATTCAGCCCCCACTGTAACAAGACAAAGATTTCATAATATTCACAATTTATAGTAATTTTTAAAAATGTGGATTTTTACTTTCTGTTAGAGGGGCTGAATAGTTACATGAAATTAACATATATGCAGCGATTTAAAGCGGCATTAACGTGCAAGAGCGGAGAAGGAACGTATGGGCGGATAGCAAAAGAATACAGGATAAAGATGCCATCGCTGCAAGAAATTCAAAAGTTTCTTTTGCTTTATCCCATGAAGAATACCTGTTTTGACACTCTAAATTTTAAAAAGTGGATACCTGTCGGAATCTGAACCCCCAGAGTCCGATTTGAAATGTAAAAAATCCGCATAATATTGGGAAGTGTTAAGACGATGTCCATTTTCAGCGTGTCACTTTTGATATTCAAAGCGCCTAAGCTTCTTTGGAAAAATTTAAAAATGGGTTTACAAATCCTATTTAATACTAATTCTCAACCTTTAATAGACAAATAAAAAGAAGTATGATATAATATAAATGAGTGATAAAAATGAGAAAGAAATATGAAATAAGTAAAGGAAATGCAGCGGAAATAAAAGAATACCGCCAAAAAGTAAAAGACAAATATGTAGATAGAAGATTGTACGCATTACAACTTCTCGGAGAGGGCGAAAAAACAAAGGAAATTGCCAAAAAGCTTGATGTAGATAAAAGGCAAATAAGCTTGTGGGCAAAAAAATTCTGCGAAAGAGGCGGAATAAACGGATTCATAAAGAAGCCCGGTGGAAGATTTCGTGAAAATATGAGCTATGAAGATGAAGAGAAACTTTTGGAACACTTTAAAGAGCAGGCAGAAAAAGGTCAAATTATTGAGATAAGTGAAATTAAGGCTGCATATGACAAACTCGTAGGACGCAAAACCAATCCAAGATTGATATACGTTGTTCTTCGACGTCATAATTGGCGAAAAGTAATGCCAAGAAGCAAACACCCCCAAAAAGCAGATGAAGAGGCGATAGAAGCCTCAAAAAATTAAATCGCAATTAACAGCTACTTTTCTGGATTTAAATTACAACAGTTATGATAAAGTGCGTTCAATGTTTCAAGTGCATCTCTAAAAAGTCATTATAAATCAAGAAAAAATCCGCCGAATCCCTTTATTTGGAAATTGGCGGATTGTTTTTGTAAAAAAGGAGTTAAGTGAAGATGAATTTACTATTTTTAAGCCCCTTTTTTGAAAAAAGGGAGTCTGAATATTGAACCGTGTAAATGCCACGGAATGACAATGCGGTTATTGGAGAAAATATTGTCGATTTTGTAAAACACAATTGTAAAATAACACCCATAACTTTCGAAAGCTCATTTAATGAAGGTCACAAAAATCTATTTGGTCACGATATCACACAAACCGCATTACAAAGCCATTCGCAGGCTGTGTGATGCGATTTATTTTTTTATATGCCGTAACATTTTGTTACATTCTTCTCAAGTACCGAAACGGTAGTTTTGAAGGATGCCCTATTTTAGGGCAACCCACCAGCCTCAAAACAAAACA
>CATJCJ010000040.1 GCA_949738935.1 uncultured Eubacteriales bacterium
ATAATCATTTCGGCTTGTCAAGAACTTTTTTCATTTTTTCTCAATTTTTTTCAAAAAGTTTTAAAACTCCCTTTTAAAACTTTAACTTCAAAATCTCAAAATCCTATTCCTTAAATATTTTCATATCCAAGCCCCTGTCTCTCAACAGCTTAATTATATTAACACAATCTCTTTTCTTTGTCAAGAACTTTTTTTTGCTTTTTTCAAACTTTTCTATTTGAAATCAGCTCTAAATTTTTTCTCAGCAACCATCGCTTAATGACGACTTGATTATATTACCACTTTTTTCTTCTCTTGTCAACACTTTTTTTGTTTTTTTCACAGGATTTTACTTAAAATTTTTTGGACTAATACTTTTGTTAAAAATACAATTACTCAAATCTTAATAGACCCTTAGACGGTCTCTTTTTTAAATTTTAGACAGTCTCTTACTATGTTAGAATATATCCGGTATTAATCTATTAAACAGGTCTATTATTCTTTATCTAAAACACAAATACTTTTTTGACAACAACATCTTTTCCATCAACAGGAATAACAACCGCCATTTCATATTCCGGCTGTTCCCGCCTGTGTATCACTTTTTGAAACACTGTGCCATCAATAATTTCTTTTTTAAGCTCAAAAATCTGTAAATAATTCTTTTTATCAATTTTTATACTGTCAATCATAATCCACATTAAATTTTGCAATGAAAAAGGAATTTCCGAAGAAACCCCTTTTGTCATATAACGGTTCTGAAACATCTAATTACCGCCTCCGTTTTTATTGTCACAGTTTTCAAGAATATTGTCTATAACCGTTATCAGCGCTGTCGTCGCCGCTATGACGATTACGCTTATAAATTTATTGTTTTCTATATCATTTCTTAGAACTTCCAATCATTAATTATTTTTTATTGCCTACGCCGCCACCAGAGCTTTAGTAAAACAGCTTACAGCGGAAAAAAGCAGATTTCTCACAAATTTAAGCAAATTTCTAAGCATTTCAAACCATCTCCTTTATATAAAAATAAGCCGATACATACATTTCTGTATATTGGCTTATTTTTATAATATATTCTTGAAATATAGGAAAATACAAAATTTGCGGGAAATTATTTAGTTTCTCCCAAATTTAAAATATTAATATAGATTACCAGATTTCTTTAACCTTAGTTTCCGCCTCTTCTTGTGTTAATTTAAATTCTGCTGAAACTTCTTTAACAGTATCAGAAAATGAAGCCCCAAACTTTTTATATGATTTTACCATTGAAATAATTCCACCTTCAAGTCTGCCTTCAAGTCTGCCTTCTTCTTTAATATCCAAAAGAGCCTTGCACATATCAAATACCTCCTGATTTTTATTAATTTTCAAATTAGCGTTTGTAAAAATGTTAATAACATTAACAGCGTCTCTTTCAAGTTTTGAGAACTTTTTGTCGCTTTGGACTAAACCTCTCAGCTTTTCCTTATCATTAGAATTTTTAATGTAAAGTAAGACTTCTTTCAAATTTGAGTGAAGTTTTTCCGCTTTTTCATCATCAAGCTCATAAGGAGCGATAAGATTTATACGATAATCAGTTACAAAAGACAGAATCCTCTTATCTTTAATCTCAAACATATCGTATATTGAACGTGGACCCTCCCACTCATCAGCCCCAAAATATATAACCAAGGTTATTACAGGTATAAGCTTATCAGCTTTATAAAAACCGGATAAAAACTCTCCTGTGCTTACGCCTTTGTAAGCTTTAGCCTTTCTGTGAGCTTTTGCCGTACTTTCAACCTGTCTTGTATATTCTAAAACATCATAGAGCATATTTCTTACAGGCATAGCGTAATGAATCTCAGACTGATTCTCAACACCTAAAATAAGGTAGATATTTTCCCCGTCTTCTTTTATTTCCGCCAATTTCAGTAAATCCCGTATCTTTTGTACAGGTTCTTTTTTATCGGTATCTCCAAAAGGCACAGCCAATACAGACGTATCAAGAGGTTTTAAACTTTCGGGCTTTATTACTTCCTCGCCGTTGTAAATAAGGAAATTAAAAGCGTCGGCAAAAACTTTATTGTCAGACATATATTTTTTAGCGTATGTATCTTTGTCTTTCAAATTTATCACCAATCTTATATATTATAGTTTTACTTAATGTTATTTTACTACAAAAAATATTTTTTATCAAGAAACACAAAATAATTTTTTAATACTGCAACTAAAACCTTGGAGGCTCTGCCTCCAAACCACCGCAAGCCTTTAAAAAGGCTTGACCTAAGCTTCGTTTCGCTGAATATTCAACCATTATCCCCCCTGACTTCTAATTTAATAGAAAGTCAGTGTAGTTTAAAACTATCTGTCGTCGCAATCACAAGGATTGCATTTGCAATCAACACAGCCACAATATGGATTTACACATTTCTTCTCCACATAGTTGCCGTTACTGTCTTTACCAAGACGCTTAGTTCTACTGATACCAGCCTTTTCAAGCATTTCGGTAGTATTCTTCTTGTTTTCAATAGCTCTCTGAAGATCTTTATCAACAGTAGTACCCTCAACAGCAGGCTCCTTCACAGCATTTACATCCTCACGGAATACAGGAGCAGCTTTTCTCACGACTATCACCACAGCCAGAGAACATCACAGCAGTCATTCCTAATGCGACAACACTCACCATACAACGTTTAAACTTACACATAAAAATTCCTCCCTTGGGACATAGATAATTAATCTTCTATCCCTAATTAAATTAGTAGTAAGTCCTTAACCAGTGAAATTTGATTGATTCGTTTACCCGTTTCTTTTGTATGTAAACCTAAACTCTCCTTGCATACACCATAATGATATATATGTGAAATTCTTTAAATTTCAGTTGGTAACAGAAACATTGATTTTTCTTTTAAAATAGATTTTTTATAGTAGATTTTCAATAAAATTCACTGCCATAATCTATACTTTGTGACAGTTTTTTGTATTCAAAAATTTTTTTGTTAATCAAGTATTTCCAAGTTTTATCAATAAAAAAT
>CATJCJ010000041.1 GCA_949738935.1 uncultured Eubacteriales bacterium
ATCCAGTTATTGTGCAGGGATGTCAATTGGAACTCCATTATGAATGTGTTCCGGGTAATATACCAGACAGGTTTTCTGCGGAGCTTACTGTTTTCTCTTTTTGAACTCTCTTTTTGGAATGTTTTATCCGTAGCAAGCGAAATTCTTTCATGGGTCATAGGAGTAAGTCTCATATGTGTAGGTTGTGGCTTGTTTTTTATCTGTGCTAATGTTGTTGGACAAATTAATAGAAGGCCAAGCATTAAATTGTTAAGTATACAGTTTTGCCATACTCCAAACGATCCTACAATAAGTTCGGTCTATATCCGCTCAGATTTAGAGAAAAAAGAGCCAGATTACCATACAGGAACAAATATGATGAATAATGTCCTGTATTTATCAAATAGTGTCAATGGCACCATCTATATTGTAGGCAAATTTAAGGTCAGTGATGAAACATTATATGAAGTGTCTGCCCAATGCGAATCTGTACGTATGTACAATACGAATCAACAGACTATATCAAAAAGTCAAACAGAGGGTAATTTTACATTTCTCGATTTCAGAGATATAAACGGAACAGCGGACAGAAAGCAAATTACATTATGCTGGAAGGCATCGGGCGATGGAACAGAAGTTAATTTAGGCGAAACAAAACATATGGTTTATTTGCTGCCCCAAAAACCTCTAGAACCAATAAATGTGGAATACGAGGATAAATGTTATAATCCTTATTGTCAGGTGTTAGATATATTTTTTGATTATGGGAAGAAACCTGCACAAGCTAGATTAGAGTTAGCCGATTTTGCACATGCGATATATGAGAATCCAGCATTTTTTTATACGGGAAGTAATACTTTTGTGCTACCAGCACAAGCTCCGCGTTTTAAAATCTTAATGGACAAGTTAATTATGGGTCTGAATACATATAAAGACAATCTAAATTCAAAAGTATATGCTAATTGTACCGCAGTTGCTGCACTTATGTATTATTTTGTCTGTATGTTTATGCCATCAAAAAAGAATTTAAAAGTTATGGGATTTTGGAGTGGGGATGCGTCAAAGGTATTTATATGCCAAGATATCAAACTAATAGGATGTACAGAAACCAGTAATAAGGAGTTCTTGAATCATTTTGTGCTGGTTAATACAAATGGTCAAGATAATTTTTCACACTATATAGTATATGATGCATGCTTGCAATATCGGGAATTGGAGCAGGAGGATGATAATAATTGGGTGCGAAGGGAAGAATTTGTGATTCCGGTAGATGTAATATTCGGAAATAAGGATCAGGTTTCGTACATTAGTAATCTTGTTGGGAATGATTATGCCTATAGTTTTCAAATGCTTTTGCGGGACAAAATGGAAATAGTATTTGAATAAGACAGAGACGGTGTAAAAACAAGGAATGGTTCTTCCAAGGTGTAGAGAAGCAAAGAAGGGCATGATGGGAGCCCCCTTCGCTCCTGAACGACAAAAGAAAATGGGACCGGGATTTATTTACCGGTTCCCTTTCAGCATAGACAGTCAGCCAAAGGAGGGTGAAAAATGATTCCTGAAAAAGATGAATACCCGATGGAACAGCTACGATGCCCAAGATGCGGCGGGCGTCTGCTGGACATAGGGACGGATTCCCCCGGAAAGGTGGAGATTACTACGAAATGCCCCAAATGCAACAACCTTGTCACGGCAGTATGGGAACCGAAAAAAGAATAGTGCATACATAAGGGCAGCCGGGAACGCTGAAAATCCGGCTGCCTTTTTATTGCAAAACTGTATAGGAAATAAAAACCGGGCAATACTTTATAACATGG
>CATJCJ010000042.1 GCA_949738935.1 uncultured Eubacteriales bacterium
CTGTCCGATATCCGTATTACGGTCTGTCGCTGCGAGCACCGGAAGACCGGCATCCAGATAAGACAGCAGCCTCGACGGAAAATTAGGAATCGTAAAACGATGATCCAGAAAAATGAGTCCGACATCACAGCAGCGAGCAACCCGTTCATACGCATCCCGCTTAAGCTGCGGCAGAAGCCGTACATGTTTCGGGCGCTCACGCTTCACATATTCCCGCAGCAAATGACGCTCAGTCCCGGCTCCTGCAATCACAAAGCAGATCTGTGGATTGGAAGCACACGCCCGCAGACACCGTATGATGTAGGCGACATCCTGTGGCTTGCCAAGATTCCCGCCATACAAAAAAGCGATTTTTTCCTCCGGTATCCGGTAGCGTCTGCGCAGCCTGCGCCTTTCTTCTTCAGTGATCCGCTCATTCGTTGACGGACAGATGCAATTCGGATTTACTTCTATCACCTGCCGCTTTGAAATAACATTATGCCGCTTCACATACCGCACATTCGCCGGAGACATACAGCCAATATAATCTGAAATCCGGTAAAGCATTCGCTCCTTTTGCCGAAACATGCGATATATCATACCCTTTATCCCGGTTTTCCCCAGCATCCCAAGATCAAGCGCATTCTGCGGAAAAATATCCTTGAGCAGCAGATAGGTCTTTGCCCCGTCACGCTTTTTAACAAACCGGACCGCATTGTAAAACGTAATCGGCGGCGTTGAATACAGCACCAGATCAAAGCGAATCTGCGCCGTAAACCTTCTAATCGCATGGATAAACAACCGCTCCAATGTTACGGTTGAGATCCCTTTCTCAAGCATATTTGTCTTCTGCGTATTGCCGATCCGAAGCCGCAGCACCTTTGCATTGCGCTCATTCTGGCTCAGATATGTGCACTTCCCCTCCCGCCGCTCAATCGTTGAAATCGCATACACGAAATGTCCGCGATTGACAAATTCCCGCAGCAGATCTGTGTACAGATTTTGCTCGCTCAATCGGTCAAATTCAACCAGTGTTAAAAATAATATATTCATTTTTCACATACCTTTTCCGCATAAGTATCCGGATGCTCCGGGTCAAAACAGTCGCTGCACCACATAAACGTCACCAGATCCGTTTCGCCTTCATTGATAATGCTATGCGTGTATCCGGTCGGAATATCCACGACCTCAATCCGCTCACCGCTCACGTGGTAATCGATCACCGGATAATCCTCCCCGGTCTGCGGGTCTGTTCCGACCTTGCGGAACTGCATCCGTGCCCTGCCGCTTACCACCACAAACTTCTCGTTTTTCGAGTGATGCCAGTGGTCGCCCTTTACCACGCCTGGCTTTGTAACATTGACCGAAAACTGTCCACATCTCTTCGTCCGCAAAATCTCCGTAAAGCTTCCACGCTCATCTGCGTGCATATCCAGCGGATAAGAAAACGCATCCTCCGGCAGATAGCTCAGATAGGTTGCATACAGCTTCTTTTCAAAGCAGCCGTCCGTCATATCCGGC
>CATJCJ010000043.1 GCA_949738935.1 uncultured Eubacteriales bacterium
ATTAAAGTTTTCCGATTATGAAAAGTATCTTGAGGTTAAAGATTTTATATCCAAAGGTTCTGTTAAAAAAATTATTGAATCAGATACTGACTATAAAAACAGATATATTGAAAGCAAAAATGTAAATATAGAAATCAGTATGCTTAATTATCTTCACGAAAACGGCATAAAAAACTATGATGAACTTATATCAGACCTTGAAAAATTTAAGAATCAGGAAGATATTAATAATAAAAATATTACGAATATTGATATACAGATTGAGGAAAAGAAATCTATTTTAAAGGCAATAAGACAATGCTAGCAATATAAGCCTTATTATTCTGAATATCTGAAAATCAAGTCATTAATGGAAAAAGAAGAATATAAATCAGAACACAAAAATGAACTTAACAGGTATAACAATGCGACAACAATACTCAACCGTTCCAGAAATGCAGATGGCATAATTCCTCAATCAACAGAGTTAAATATTGAAATTGAAAGGCTTGAAAAACTCAAAAGCAATATAATTGCAAGAAATAATAAAGTAAAGGTAAAAATATCATCTTACGAGAATATAAAAGCAACTGCCGAAGGTATACTTACTGAAAAACAGACGAGCAAAGAAAAAAACAATTACAAAATTTGTAAAAATCAATTAAATAGATAATACAAGGAGGTATTTTTTATGAATGAAACAATAAAAAAATTTTATAATGCCGATGATGTTTCAAATATTTTGGTCATCTCAAAATCAGCGGCATATAAAGCTATCAGAAAGTTAAATGAGGAATTGAAAGTTAAGGGATATTTCACAATAAGCGGTAAGGTTCCCGTAAAATACTTTGAAGAAAAATTTTATTGCTGATAAACTCAACGAACAAGAAAGGCTGTGGATAATATGGCGGTATTCAAAAATGAACGCGGAACTTGGAATTGTAAATTTTATTATACAGACTGGACAGGAACACGCAAGCAAAAGAAAAAAGAGGGTTTTAAGACAAAAAAAGAGGCGCAAACCTTTGAAGCCGATTTTCTCAATAGCTGTAAAACAGACATTGGTATTACTTTTGAAAACTTGGTTACAAATTATATGCAAGACTGCAAGGCAAGATTAAAGCCTACAACATACGAAAACAAAAAGCTGCTTATATATACAAAACTTATTCCTTACCTTGGTAAAATGCTGATTAAAGATATATCAGCGGCAACAGTTAGAAAATGGCAAAATAAGATTATTACAGACAAAAGAAATTATGCGCCAACATACCAAAAAGCAATACATAATCAGCTTTCAGCTATTTTGAATTATGCTGTAAAATACTATGGTTTAACGGCAAATAACGCTGCTAAATGTGGAAGTATAGGGAAGAAAAACGCCGATACAATGCTGTTCTGGACTTATGAAGAATTCAGCCAATTTATAAAAGCTGTTGAAGACAGACCTATGTCAAAAGTTATATTCAATCTTCTTTTTTTCAGCGGAATGAGAGAAGGAGAAATGCTTGCCCTTACTCTTAATGACTTTAATTTTGAAAAAAATACAGTGAAAATATCAAAGAATTATGCAAAAGTCAATGGAGAAGAACTGATACAAGAGCCTAAAACGCCAAAAAGCAAAAGAGAAATAAGCCTGCCAAAGAAAATATTAGATATGATTAAGACTTATTCTGAAACTCTTTACGATTATAAACCCAACGAGCGATTATTTCTTACTTCAAAATATTCATTAAAACGACAAATGGTATACGGCTGTAAAAAATCAGGTGTAAAACAAATAAGGATACACGATATAAGGCATAGTCACGCCAGTATGCTTATAGAGAAAGGAATTGCACCTCTTGCAATTAGTGAAAGACTTGGTCACGAAGATATACAAACAACACTGAATGTCTACTCTCACTTGTATCCAAACAAGCAAGCTGAGATTGCAGAAATGCTTTCCGATTATGTGAATTAATTTTAGTATATCTAAAATATTAAAGCCTTGAAAATTACTACAATTAAGGTTTTCAAGGCTTTTTAATAGCATAAAATAGACATTCTTTATTTTATTTCCTGTTCTAAATTTTTAAATTCTTCCGTATTGAAAAAATCAGTTAATGTAATCTCTAAACCGTCACATAATAATTTTATCGTAACAATACCTGGATTTTTACTAACTCCACTCAAAATATTTTTCAAAGTTGTTGGAGGAACAGCAGATAAACGAGCCAAACCATTTATAGTAAGGTTCTTTTCTTTACATAATTCTAAAATTCTGTTGGCAACGGCAGTTCTTGTATTCATAAATAAATTATCCCCCAAATAATATTATCTATTCCAGTATACAAAAAATAAAAATACATATCGTCTATATATAGACTTTTGTTAAAAAAGGAGTTATACTGGTCTATATATAGACTGATATTTTTATTTAGGAGGTTTTTTGTTTATGAAAGAAAAAAATTGCTGTTTTACAGGACATAGAATAATTAAAAAAAATGAAATTGATTTGATTAAATTGAAGTTAAAACAAGAGATTGTTAAATTAATCAATAATGACGTAAATGTATTTATTTGTGGAGGTGCTTTAGGCTTTGATACAATAGTAGCATTAGAAGTTTTGGAACAAAAAAAGATTTATAAAGATGTTCAATTAATTATGGCGTTACCTTGCAAAGAACAAGATAAAAACTGGAAAGAAAAAGAAAAAAATGTTTATAAAAATATTCTTAAAAGTGCTGATGAGATAGTTTATATTTCAGATGAATTTTCAAAAGACTGTATGTTAAAAAGAAATAGATATATGGTTGATAACAGTAGTTTTTGTATCTGCTATTTAAGAAAAAAAAGAAGTGGTACGGCTTATACAGTTAATTATGCAAAAATTAAAAATTTAACTCTAATAGAAATTTGATTTCAAAAAATTATCCAATTATATAGAATAGTACGATTTTAGTACGTTTCAAAAAACAAAAGCCTTGAAAGCTGCTGTAATAGCGGTTTCCAAGGCTCAATTTAACTATTCCCACTCGCAAATTCAAAGCTACTTCTATACATTTTTGTATAGGTAATATGGTTTTATTTGTTTCCATTTACTTCCAATTATCCTGTTTATATGG
>CATJCJ010000044.1 GCA_949738935.1 uncultured Eubacteriales bacterium
CAACACGCAAAACACACTAAAAATAAACACAAGCGAAAGAGCTGTCTCCGATACAATAACAACTCCAACAAACTGGTATAACACTGTAACAGATACAATAAAAAAGTTAGGCGGGATAACAGAGTATTTTATTGAGGATACAGACGCCGTTATACCTTATGACTTGGAGTTCTCAGCGGGTTCCTCAGCCTATGATATTTTAAAAGAGCTTGTAAGTTTAATGATTAATTGGGAAATGTTTTTTGATATCAACGGTGTATTGTACATTCAACCTATTCCGACACTTTATGAGGATGATATTATACTAAGCGGTGAATATCTAAAACCGCTCATAATATCAGAAACCAATAAAGACTCTTTCTCAAATATAAGGAATATAACAGAAGTATGGGGAATGTCATTAGAAGCGTCTTATTATACAGATAATTGTAAAAAGAATCAAACTGGATATACAATAACTTTTGATGATTTGATTTTTACAGACGAAAAGAAAATTTCAAATAATACCATTTTAGCCGTTAAGATAGATGAGCCTAACAATGAGAACCCTCAGATAACAATAGCCGGAAAATATACCGATCCATCGCTGGAAAATCAGGAAGATATGGAACTCTCCCCTATTCCTCTGTACACGTCTTCCGGTGAGATTTTTGATGAGAATTTGTTAAAAAAAGACACCGCTTATTGTTTTAAATATTACAAAGAAAAATTGTATTACCTTGGTCAATTTCAAGTACATGGAATATGTATTGAGACGATAAAAGAACCAACTGATACAGAAAAACAGAAACACAATAATAAATATAACTGCCAAAATATATATTATTCTGTTGAGCCCAACTCACCTTATTGTGTGGAAAAAATAGGAGAAAGAATACAAATATTGAACGGAGATGAATATGACAATATATACTCTGATGAATTGGCTATTGAGAGAGCCAAATGGGAAAACTGGAAAAAAACCCGCAGACAGGAAACTATAAATGTTGAGATGATAGATATACCCTGGCTTGATGTAAACTGTAAAATTGAGTACACAAGCCATATTGACGGTGAAACTCATCAATACATAATAAAAAGCATAAACAGCAGCACATCAGAAGGTATAATGTCTCTTGAGCTGATGAGATTTTATCCTCTGTATGTTCTTGACGCGAAACAATACGAGGCTGTAATGAAACTTAAAGAATTAAGACAAAAACTTAACGGGTCATATTCTTACAGTGATTCAAATTATACTTTACTTGACAAATATGTAACAGACGGAACCGCTGAGATATATGCCGCTGATAATACAGATGATGTGAAAACAATTCTTATCAGTTACAATAAAAAACTTAACAATGTTGAAAGAAAAGATAAAAAAGAAAGGTGACGCTTATGGATTTTAAATACTCAAATTTTCCAAACGAAATGGATTATTCCGATGATGTTACAGCGTATTTATCAGATTTAACGTCTGATGACTGGGAAAAAATAAAAAAATACAATCAGGCGATGATTGACGGCAGAAACAGTGACGCTGATGATTTATTAAAATCTTTAAATGGAAAACACATTACCGCCGAGGATATAAATAAAATAATAGATTGTATCAGAGCGATTGAAAAAACTTACTTTAATAATACCGCGAAATATGATGTTATTACAAACGGAAATTTCAACAATATGAGAATTCCCGGTATATACACAATGAAAAACCCAACCGCGAACAAGCCGCCTACGGGCTATTATTTTGGTTTAATTGTTTTAAACTCTGCCGACAAAAACCATGTTGAACAAATAGCATTTCAAGAAAATACACATAATATATATATAAGAAGTTTATATTCATCACACTGGTCTGAGTGGGCAAAAATAAACGATGGCGGCAACGCTGATACAGTAGACGGAAAACATGCTTCTGATTTTTATCCAATAACAGGAGGTGAGCTAAACGGTAATATTCATATCACTGAATACGGTGATGGAGATAAAATAGATGATGTAAAAATCACCAACACTAGTATTGAATTTAATAGTGTTGGTGAATATGGTACAGAAGGAGATTACTATTCTTCCAGTATGTCTTCAAGAGCAATAAATATTGAGGACGTTCAAGATGATTCAAGTCATAAAAATATGTGTATAACATCTTCATCTATAGTCGCGTCAGGTAATTTAAATAAAACCATATCAGGTTTTGACAGTATATCAAGTACCTCTTTTACAGGTGACGGAAGTAATATTACAAATGTTAACGCTGCCGGTTTAAATGGTTATACCTCTGATGATTTCGCTGAAAAAGAACATACTCATAATGATTATCTGCCTTTAAGCGGAGGCACAATATCAGCAGAGGGAGAAGATATTAAAATAACCGGATGGGGAATTTCAGGCAACAACAACGCGACTATAGATAATTTTAATACAATAAGCGCGCAAAAATTTTCAGGAGATGGAAGTGGGCTTACTAATATTGACGCTAACACCATAAACGGAAAGTACGCTTCTGATTTCGCTGAGAAAAACCACTTACACGATTATCTGCCGTTAAGTGGAGGTAATTTGACGGGTGATTTAGATATAAAGGGTGAATTGGATTTACACGGTACGTTATACGCTGAGGATATTAATACTGAACATGGAGTTTGCGCGCAAAGCTTTTCAGGAGATGGAAGCGAACTTACCAGTGTTAACGCTGATACGGTTGACGGGAAACACGCTTCAGACTTCGCTGAGAAAAGTCATACACATTCCACTATTAGCGGTACTTTGGCGGTCTCAAAAGGCGGAACAGGAGCGACAACGGAAATAGCCGCCTTAAAAAATTTGGGAATTCTAAACTCAGCCTTTAATATGACAAATAATAAACCCGTGGGTGGTATGGCGTTTTACGAGAGTATAGCAGATTTAGGTTTTACGGGAGCTAAGACTATGTCAGAAGTATTTGACGCTATGCCAAAGAACACAGCTTTATGTTTCAGAAACGTTAAAAACAATTCGGCTTATGTATCAGATGTTCCTGTGGCTTACGCTCAGATATTTTGTATAAAGGGAGCTGTTACCGAAAACTACAGATACGCTTTAGCTTTTGGCAACAATACA
>CATJCJ010000045.1 GCA_949738935.1 uncultured Eubacteriales bacterium
CATTAAATTAACCTCCTCGTTCCGAAACAACCCGCATTACAACACATTGCTTTCAACAACACTATACCATAATGCGGGCGTAATGTCCAGCGGTTTTTTCAGATTTTTATCCGGCAGATTCAGTACGATTATCGTATCTGATCGCGCTTTCCACAAGGTCAAGAGCGGTCACTTTTGTTTCGGCGAAGTATTCCTTGATCTTGATTTTTGTCTTGCCGCTGATGTAATACAGCGCGTTATCTATCACGAAAAATCCGTCTTTAGTTGGTATAGTTTCCCCGATTTTTGCTTCGGCTCGTCTGCTGAAAAACAGCAGACAGGACTTGAAAAATATTTTCATTCTGTTAAATTTGGTCATACATCATCCTCCATAAAGTCGTATTCGTCTATCGTATACTCATTGATAATCGTATCGTTCACGCCGCCCTTTGCGGATAATTTTTGCTCCGCGAACTCTCGATTATTTCTCGCGATCAAGTCGTCAAGATTTATTTTCCCTCGCGTCCTGCGGACATTTCTGATCGCTTCTTTACGATATTCATCCATAACTTCGGGAGGAATATTCGCCAGCTCCGACAGGATCATTATGATCATTTCAACCTCAACTGCGTACCGAAACAGCCCCTTTGAGATTTTAGTAACGCCCGCCTCGCTGCCCTTGACGATCTCTCCGGAAAGCTCCTTTGCGATAATATTTTTCTGTTTGCCGAGCTCCAGATCGGACACATATTTTTGAATTGCCGTCGCGATAAATTCCGAACGTGACCTTGAATGTTCCGCCGAATATTTGTCGCATAGCTGCAATGTTTCCCTGTCCAGACTGATACCTATTTTTTCTGCCATTGAACCTCCATTTCCTGCGGTATGACCTTTCTGTGTCATCGCATTTCCCATTGTTGTCGCGTTTATGGTGTTTTTTCTTTCAAAGTGACACCTATGTTTCATACTTTTGTTTATCTTGACATCAAACTTCACCTCCCACGAATGGCTCTACAATGCGGTCGGCTTTGCCGTCCGCTGTGACCGCGACACCGTCGCTTTAACCTGCATCAAAATCATACCCTCATATCCGCCCGAATCAGCCGTGAAATATCTGCGCTATCTGCTTGCAACTTGCTCTGCAAACCGTCTTATCCAAACTCTCGCATAAATGGCTCAAATTTTGCTCAGAATCTGCTCGGCGAGCAGTTATCCTACTCGGCGATAAAATCTGCACAAACCGTCCGTCAATCGGCGGAAAACGCGGGAACGATGATTCCTTCCTTGGCAAGGCTTCTTCTCATCATGTCTGCTGCCATAGCTATGAGCGCTTCGCCTTGCATTTGCCTAACAGGGACAGCAGGAACGGCATTTTCTTTGCTCGGTAATTCGGCGTCCTCAACCTCAATCAAGTTGTAGTCAGCATTTGCGACATTTTCAGGGTCGGCAGGGACAGCATTTTCCGTACACAAAATTTTACCGCCACTGCTGTCCCTGTCCACAGCGTAGCTGATAAATATTTTGCGTGTACCGTTGCTTTTAGTTTTTCCGTAATCAATTCCAAGTGAACGGATTTCATCATCGTGCTGGAGCAAATCGCGGTAGAGCCAGTTGCAGTTGAACTCTTGTTTGGGAAATTTTTCTTTCAGCATAGAACAAATTTCCGAAGCAGTTCCGCTCATCGAATTTATTTCCAGCATAAAATCGTGGATAGTAAAAGAGAAAATATCCGGCTTGCTATCGGGAGCGTCATCAAGCAGTATCCACTTGGACTTCTCTCTTTTCAGATTCAACTCCAGCGACGGCGCGCCCCTGCCGCTGATATGGAGCTTCGCATTTTCTCCGTTGCGAGTGAACACAAGCAGTCCGTCCGCACATCCCGCAATGCCGTTCGTTCCCGAAATCAGATTGTTCGGATTGGAGTCATGAGCCTTGCGGTTGTGATGAACAAGAACGATCGAGATTCCAAGACTGTCGGCGCTACTTTTCAGAACGGACAGCTCACGATAATCCGCGCCGTATTTCGTGTCGATGTTGTTTCTGATTTTCTGAAGCGTATCAATCACGATCATCTTCAAGTCCGGAAACATTTTCTTGCATTCTTGCAAGTCCTCTTCCAATCCGCTGCCGATTGAATTTGCCAGCAAAGTGAAGAACAAATTTTCGCTTGGCTCATCGGTCAGCTCGTACATTCGCGACTGCAAACTGACGAATGTATCCTCCAACGCCATATACACGACTTGCCCCTGTTCGGTTTTCCTGCCGAGAAAATCCTCGCCCTTTGCGACTGCAAGACACATATCCAGCATCATCCATGACTTACCGATCTTCGGGTCTCCGGACAGAATGTGTATGCCGGGATAAATCATTCCGTCAACTATGAACCGCTGCTTTTTCATTGGCGTGTTCATAATTTCCACACTGCTGATAAGTTCTAACTTTTTTCTTTCGTCCATTAAATTCCTCCTATCAATTTTTTCCGAAAACAAAATCCCGCCGATGAACGACGGGATTGCCCTCTATAACCTTACCGACACGAGAAAAACATTTTATTCACCCGATGATAAGAAATTTTTAAATTTTGTTACTTTTCGCGAAATTGTACTCTGAGAAACACCAAGTTTTTGTGCAATTTCACGTTGACTATATCCTGCAGACAGCAAATCTATAATCTTTTTTTCCTGCTCCGAAGCGCTTTCACGAAGCTTTGCAAGCAAAATGTGGACATCTTCTGTCAACTCGATATCAATACCTCCCGCTGCGTCATTTCCTCCCTCAACATATTCGTCAAGTGAACCAACCTTGATTGGGGAACGGGAATGATAGTATTTTTTATAGTGATCCATCCTTGGATAGTTCAGTGCTTTATTCGGATTGAAGTCCTCGTCGCACGACATCTTTTTAGCTGTTTCGGCAAGACTTTTGATATCCAACGTCTGCATGAGGGCGTTGATCGTGTTATGTAAAGCCTCGTTTGCCAAATCCTCGCTGAACAGAATATCATCATCTTCGATGCCAACAACGATTTGCGGGAAAATAAAATCTTCCATAATATTTTCAAGCGTCCTGTCACTATCGCAAATTTTTACGACCTGATCCGCAACGATACGCTGCATTCTGTCCCTGATCAGTTCGGGAGGGAAATCCTTAGAGTAGCAGTCCTGCGGGTGATTCAGCCCAAGTGCCTTTGAAATTTCCTTCCATTCGGCGTTTATGTGTTCCAGAACAACATTATACAGTTCCAATTCATCCTCTGAATACTCGGACGGGTCTTTTACGGGCATTGTCGAAAAATCGTTCTCGTGAAAAAATTCTCGTAGACGTTTTAATGTCAAAGGTTCATCGCTATTTAAAAGATCTTTCATTTTGTCCTTTCTTTTGTGGGCATTATGCTATTAGGAGAGTAGTAATATTACCTGTTTTTCAAGGTGTTCTGTAAACTTTTGAAGCTGTCAAGCGCGTCCTGTAAATTCTCAATAATATCCTCTGCAAGCTCATCGGGCGAAGGCAAGTTGTCCAAATCAGCAAGCGATTTGTCCTTGAGCCAGAAAATATCAAGGCTTGTCTTGTCACGCGCGAGAATTTCCTCTGCGCTAAATTTGCGCCAACGCCCGTCGGGATTTTCCTCTGACCATGTTTGCTTGCGCTGATGTCGATTTTGCGGATTAAAGCACTTTATAAAATCCTCCAGATCACTATACGTCATCGGATGCTGCTTTAATGTGAAATGGATATTTGTGCGAAAGTCATAAATCCATACTTCCTTTGTTTGCGTTTTTGCACTTGCGGAACGTTTATCAAAGAAAATAACATTCGCCTTAACTCCGGGTTTATAAAAAATTCCCGTTGGCAGTCTTAATATCGTGTGCAAATCCGTTGTTTGCAGAAGCTTTTTACGAACAGTTTCGCCCGCTCCGCCCTCAAACAGAACATTATCGGGAACGACAACCGCTGCCTTGCCGGTAGCTTTCAATATCGTATTGATGTGTTGCACGAAATTGAGTTGTTTATTTGAACTTTTTGTCCAGAAATCCTGCCTATTATAAACAAGGTCTTCCTCCTCTTGCTTATTATCCTTATTGGTAACGGTGATTGAAGACTTCTTCCCAAACGGCGGATTTGTCATTACATAATCCACGCGATAGCCCGGGTCTGTCAAAAGCGCATCGCCGAGAGTGACAGGAACATTACCGTAAATATCCCCTATGTTATGCAGATATAAATTCATTAGTGCCGTCTTGAATGTATCGGGAACGATCTCGTTTCCGTAAAAGGTTTTATTCTTCAGAAACTCGTTTTGTTTGCGTTCAAGCTTGTAATTGTTTGGATCGGAAAGAAATTCCTGCGCCGCAAGGAAAAAACCTCCGCTGCCGCAGCACGGGTCGGCAATGGTTTTCATAGGTTCGGGACGAACACAAGCAACCATGGCTTTGATAAGAGGTCGCGGAGTAAAATATTGCCCTGCGCCGCTTTTAATGTCCTCGGCGTTTTTCTGGAGCAATCCTTCGTAGATTTCGCCCTTAACATCGGAAGACATAGACGTCCATTTTTCCTTATCGATCATCTGCACTATACGATAAAGGATAGCGGTGCTGTTGATTTTATTGACTGCGCCTTTGAAAATTTTGCCGAGAATGCCGCTCTGTTCGCCGAGTTTTTCGAGAATTTGCTTGTATTTATCCTCCAGCTCTGCGCCCTTAAGCTTGTTCATATCAGACCACGAATAGCCCTTTGGGATTCCTATTTTCCGATTATGCGGCGGTCGGGAATACTCATGCGACATTTTCAGAAAAATCAGATATGTAAGCTGTTCCAGATAGTCGCCGTAGGATACGCCGTCGTCACGCAGCGGGTTGCACATACTCCAAACTTTGGAGATTATTGTTGTTGATTGATCGGACATCTGTCGTTCTCCTTTTTAATACTATTTAAATCGCCAAAACATTTGCCGTAGTAATATTTTTCTAAAGCAATAAGCTCATTATCATATTTATTGTAAGCTATGTTTAATTTGCTGCATATTTTACAACAAATATATCGAAATGTAGATGCTGCGAAATATAATGGGATTGCTTGACCGTTTAAATTGGGGGAAGTATCAATAATCGGAAGACTGTTATCTATTCCTAGCCTCACTGAATTACCCATACTGCTAGCATGAATACTAACGCAAGCTCGTTTATAGAGAAGATGAAGCTTTGCTATTGTTTTACTTGCGCCTGCTACTTTTTCTTCCAAAGAGTTCATTACTGTATCAACCATATCTTTAAAGCCGTTTTTTCCTGCCCACCAATAATCCTGTGAGCACTTGTTGTTCACGGTTTGTTTTATTTGTTTTAGTTGGTTTTCTATCTTGTCTTTCATTTCCTCGTTGTCAAAACAATATTCTGCCTCATATTTTAAGGCTTTTAATCTACAAATATCGTGGTCGATGAAATAATTTTCAATGATACTTGGAAAATCACTTTTATTTTCTTTAAATTCCAAAAACATCAATGTAATCAGTTGTTCGTAAAGATTTCTTGTTAAGGAAAGAGCACCATCTGAATAACCGTTAAGACATAAAGTAACAACTTCTCTAAAAGTGAGTATTGATTTGCTTGCTGTAAACAATAGCATATTCGGATAGTTTTGGGCTGTTTGTACATGGTTAACTTTAACGTAATATGCCATATCACTTTCAAATCTATCTATTATTTGGGTAAGTTCATCTAATCTCCATTTGTTAACACACTCTGAAAAAAACTCCTTTGATCTCATAAACTTCCTCCTTCAAATGCTTTTTTCAATATGCTTTGCCGCATAGCTTCCGCTTGAGAAAGCGCGCCGTCAACCGTTTTTTCAATGCTATCGCAGATTGACAGATGGGATTCAATTTTTTCAATGATTTCTAACTGATGTTGTTTTGATTCTGGATATCTTATTTTTATAGCTCTGACAGATTTTTTGTCTATTGTCGGAGTACCTACCCCTTTAACATGTTTATTTATATCACGTATAGCTGATGGCGACAATAAATAGTAGTAAACATACTTGCTTTCTATTGATTCATTGAATCGCAATGCGAACATATTCATTGCAAGTGACATAGGTTTATTAAGCTTATTTACAAAATATACTCTTCCAGCATTTCCAATTTTGCCCATCAAGACCTCGTTGCCAAAAAGCTGACTTTTTTTCAAAAAATCGTAACTATGCTTACTAATATATTTTACGTCATTAGAAAAATCGTTTTTTTCAAAATTTGTTGATCTAACCATTATAGCGTAATCAGGCTCATCTAATAATGTTACATTGGCTTTCAATAATTTATAACTTCCATTAGCGTGATAATCAGTAAGTACATGAATTATTTGACCCAAATCAGTATTAATAATATCTTCACCAGTGATATCAAACGCCTCTTTCAGCACAGCCTGCCGATAAAACGCCAACTGCTTTTTAGTAGTTTGCAGTGTTTCCACAGCTTTGTCAAGCTTGGAGAAAAGCTCTTCAATTTTTGAAACAGTCTGCTCTTGCTCCGAAATTTGCGGTATTGAAACTTTAATTTTTGAGTACTGTTGAATCCAATATCGTTTATGTGTACCGTTATCAATTTTTATCGTCTGCATAAGATAATAAATGTATTTAGGTATAACCAATTCAGTATTAGGTGTAAGTATTTTCATTGCTGATGATTTTACCTTGAACTTAAAGTTTACATATCGGCTTGATGTAGTAAAATCATCAAAAATAATCACGGGAAGGTTATCATAAACACCGTTTTTTTCGTTTGTATAGCCTAAAATAAATGTTTTTCCCGCAGTAAGTACAGGAATTTCATAACTGTCATTATAATCTGTGGATTCAACGATGTAAGCGGTAGGCTGTTCATATGACAGCAATTCATTTAAAGCATATCTTTTCATTTTATAGCTTTTTCCTCCTTCACGCTACCAAAACAATATACTCAAAATGGATAATCATCTGTTTCAGCATCTTCCTCAGTAAGAGTAATTAATTCGCTAAGCATTTTTGTGTCCACATCTTTAATAATATCACCATTTTGATCAAATAGTTTGTCCATTATTGTAAGACTATATATTTTATCAGAAGCAGTTTTCGTAAATACTATACTATTTTGACTTAAAAATTTCGGTTCTTCAAATCCCAATGACAGAATAAAATCACAGAGTTCATCTTTATTTGATATAAAAAGCTGATATTTTGTATGTCCTAATACCTTCTGCAAATACCTCACAGCAAAATTAGTCCTAAATATTGTGCCATCAAAGCGTTGAAAAAAATCTTGGGCGTTTTTATCAAATCGGTCAATAGTACTTTTTATCTTATCAGCAGATGCTTGTAAATCATAGGCTGTTTTGGTTTCTGTTGCCGCAGCATCTTGAACCAACAACCTCTGAAACAAACCGGCAAATTGTGTTTTTAGGTTATTGATTATATCTGAAATGTTTTCAAAAGTTTCAATAGGATGATTTTTAACATTTTCCTGTATGTCTGCAACAAATTCGTGAATTTTGATATTATCAACGCTTGCAGGATCAAACTCTTTATTTTTATTTCTTAAATACGTTTTGTTTTCTATATAAACATCTTTAAGAACATATATATAAATCTTTTTTCTTGCTTTGATTGCTGACATTAGTTCTTTCATGGTTATAGATAAATCGCCATCTTGAGATTTTGAACCATACTTATTTCCTATAATACAAATAACAATATCACAATTTTGCAATTCACTATAACATGATTCTTCCAATGTTTCCGTCTGTGTATAAGTGATTCCGCCTTTATCGTGCATTACAGGTTCATATCCCATAGATTTAATAAAGTTTCCAATATCTTCACGAACATGACGTAAATCATAATATGTTGAACTAATAAACACTCTCGGTGCTGCCATAATCAAATCCTCCTTGTTACGCCACCAACACAATATTCATTTCCCGAAGCAGTTCCTCGTACTTCTCTCCGAAAACCTCATAAAATCTCCCCAGACCTCCCTTGCGGTCAAACGGGTTCAAATCCAGATCCTCCATTTCAATGCTAAGCGAGGTTATAATATGCTCCTTGATAAGGCGCAGCCACTCCATCTGCTCATCGGTAAAATGCGCAGCACCCGCGTTTTTGTCAAGCGTCCACTTCATAAAGTTGTAGTTAACCCTATCCGCAAACGGCGACAAATTGTCCTCATATCCCATTTCAAAACGAATAATGGAGATCAGATCAGTAAGCTGTGCCATAGTGCCGCGCTTGACTTTTGCGGGCTGCTTTAGGGCATAGCACTCCCATAACCGCTCAACGGTAACTCCCTTAACACGGAGTTTTTCGTATAATTCCTTCAACTGCTCAATTGCCATAGGACGGTCGGAGTATTTTTGATTGTAAATGATCCGAAGCGCAATAATTTCGTTTTTGTTCTCCTCAATAAACTCGCGGAACGAGTTTATTATTTTGTCGGCGGTTTCCTCACGCTTCGTATCGAAATCCGCGAAAAGTACCGTGTCAAGGTTTACGTTGTCGATGATCTGATCGTGACAGCGCCGCATATTTTCAATGAAATCCCGTGTTTCAGGCTTGTAGAAGGGCGCAACAGCTTCCCTGATGAGCGCCGTTTTTGCTTGTTCAAGTTGTGCCTCAGTCGGTTCGTTTTCTCCGGTTTCGGACTTTGCTTTTGCAAGAATAACGTCCTCGTCAAATGCATTCAGCAGACTCTCGGCAACTTTACCCGCGCTATTGCCGACATTTGTTTCAAATTGCTTTTTCTCAACGGCGGTCATTCTGCTGTTTAAGCGGATTATGCGGTTAGCAAGAGAAGTCAGCGTGTCCTCGTCTTTCGCGCCAAGCGCCACGTTCATCATCAGCTCTTTCATTGACACAAGCGGTTTGCGTTCAAGCGTGCGGGTATCGGTCTTTTTTGATTTTGTAACTCCCACCGCGTCAACAATAACAAAATGATCCTTACTGTGAGCTGCCGAGGGGGAAACCTTGCGCAAGTCCTTCACATCCAGCGTTCGAGTGCCTCTGCCTTTCATCTGCTCAAAGTAATTCTTGCTGCGCACATCACGCATAAATATCAGACACTCGATCGGCTTTACGTCAACTCCCGTCGCTATCATATCAACGGTAACAGCAATTCGAGGATAATAGTCGTTGCGAAACGAACTCAGCGTACCGTCGGGATTTTTTGCGGAATATGTAATTTTCTGGCAAAAATCATTGCCGTCGCCGAATTCCTCGCGCACGATCTGAATGATGTCATCCGCGTGACTGTCGGTTTTGGCAAAGATCAGCGTTTTGGGAACTTCCTTTCTGCCGGGAAACAAATCGGTATAAAGCTTGTCCTTAAACGTGCGTATAACCGTTCTTATCTGGCTCGGGTTGACTATATCGCGGTCGAGCTGCGTCGGAACATAATTCACGTCCTCGTCAAGCTGTTCCCAACGCTTTGTGCGGGAAAGCCTGTCTCGGCGTTCTATCATCTGACGCATAATATGTGCGCCATTTTTAGTGACGTCGGTTTCAATAATGTAAATATCCTCGCCAACATTCACTCCATCAATGATGGCCTGTTCTCTCGGATATTCACTTACAATATTTTCATTGAAATACGCAAATGTGCGCTTATCCGGAGTTGCGGTAAGTCCAACAATAAACGCGTCAAAATATGACAACACCTGACTCCACACATTATAAATAGAACGGTGGCATTCGTCAACTATAATGCAGTCAAAAAATTCCGGTGGATAACTTTTGTTGTAACCCACTTCTTTTATCTGTTTATCATCAGAAGATAACGGTGTTTCTTCCTCGGATTCGTTCAGATCCTCACTCTTTAAAATGGAATACATACGCTGAATCGTGCTGATACACACATGAACGTCCTGAGGAATATACGAGCTTTTCAGTCTACATACATTATATAATTGAGAAAAAGAGCGGTTGTCGTCATTGGGCGTATAGGCGAGAAATTCACGTTCTGCCTGTTCGCCAAGACTTTTTGTGTCAACAAGGAATAACACTCGATTCATCTTGACGTGTTTCAGCAGACGATATACGCATGTAATTGCGGTATAGGTTTTTCCCGCACCGGTTGCCATTTGCACCAGCGCTCTCGGACGGTTGTTCGCAAAGGATGTATCGAGATTGTTTATAGCGTTGATCTGACATTTGCGGAAACCTGTTTCATCAAGCACAGGGAAATTCTTCATGATATTGCGTATTGTGTTCTTTTGTTCAACCAACGCCTTCAACGTTTCGGGACGATGAAACGAAAAAATCTCTCTTGAACGAAATTTAATGTCGTTGTAATCGGTAAAACGAGTAATTTTATCGGTCGCCTCATATGCAAAACGGATTTTATAACTGTTCTTGATCCACTTGAATGTACTGTTGGCATAACGCGAAGTCTGTCCTTCAACGACGGTTAAGTTCTGCCCTTCCTCGCTTTTCTTTGCCTCGATTACGCCGACGGGCATACTGTCGACGAACAAAGCATAGTCAACCTCGCCCGTGCTTGTCGGAAACTCACGGACAGCAACACCCAAAGCAGCGTTTATATTCAGTTCGTTCATATTCTGAATTATCCAACCGGATTTTTTGAGCTTTTCATCTATAACCTTACGTGCTTCTTCTTCGGGTGTCATTGCTAATCCTCCTTTGCGGCATTTCATTAAAATGCATAATATACCAATTATATTATACAGCATTTTCTACAAAAAAGCAATAGCTTTTTGAAAAAATTCATCACATTTTATGAAAAACTATAAATGGGGTTCGTGCAAGCCGTTTTGGCGATAATAAACAATAGTGAAAAAATTCAATTTATTTTCACAACAGGATTTTTTACGTTATCACTCATTTACTCGTTTGTGTACATTAGAAAGCTTGGCTGATTTTCTTAAAAGGGTCTTCCCAAAAACGGTCAACGGGTTTATAATATAATTGACCGATAAGTACAACGTTGAAAACAGGTGAAAAAAATGAACGAAAAATTCTACTCGCTGCCCGAGGAAAAGCAGCGAAAAATAATCAACGCGGGCTTTCGCGTGTTCTCGCAGAACTCTTACAAGAAAAGTCCGATGAACGAGATCGCCGACTGCGCGGGAATAAGCAAATCGCTGCTGTTCCATTATTTTCACAACAAGCGCGAGCTGTATCTTTTTCTGTGGGATAAGGCGTGTAAAATAACAATGGAGTACCTTACAGAATACGGCTGCTACGAGCCGACCGATCTCTTTGAGATGATGGAGCGCGGAATGAGGGCGAAGCTCCACATGATGAAGAAATACCGCAGTATGACCGCGTTTGTGGTCAAGGCGTTCTACGAGAAAGACCCCGAGGTCAGCACGGCAATACACGACAGCTATCGAAAGTATTTCGATATAAAAGCGCAGGACGCACTCGCGAGGGTCGATCCGAATGATTTTGTCGAGGGGTTTGATCTCGGAATGATGTACCGCGAAATGTACCTCGCGTCCGAGGGTTATCTTTGGGAGATAACCCAATGGGACGGTGAACTGGACGTGCAGAAGTTGGAAAAGGATTTCGAGGAAATGCTGAAATTCTGGAAGAAAATTTATCTCAAAAGGGGGGGGACTGAATGAACGCGATTGCAACAAGCTCGCTGACGAAATTCTACGGCAAGTCGCGGGGGATAAATGATATTGACCTCACGGTCGCCGAGGGAGATTCCTTCGGATTTATCGGTCCGAACGGCGCGGGAAAAAGCACCACTATCCGCATACTCACGGGGCTTATTTCCCAAACGAGCGGCGCGGCGAAAATTTTCGGCAGGGACGCGGGAAAAACCGATACTCTCGCCGATATCGGTTATATGCCGTCCGAGGCAAATTTCTATCACGGAATGAAAGTCCGCGAGGTCATAAAATATTCGGCGCAGCTCAGAAAACGCGACTGCTCAAAGGAATCCGCGCGACTTTGCGAACGTCTGGAGCTTGACGTAAACAAAAAAATCTCCGAGCTTTCACTCGGAAACCGCAAAAAAGTCTCGATCGTTTGCGCCTTGCAGCATAAGCCGAGATTGTGTATTCTCGATGAGCCGACAAGCGGTCTCGACCCGCTTATGCAGCGCGAATTCTACGCGATCTTGGAGGAACGCAACGCCGAAGGCGCGACTATTTTTCTGTCCTCGCATATCCTCTCCGAGATACAGAAATACTGCAAGAGCGCCGCGGTTATCCGCGAGGGAAAACTGTTGGTCTGTGACCGCGTGGAAAATCTCGTACATACCAACGCGAAAAAGGTTATGCTCTCGGGGATCTCCGAGCCGCCTAAAATCGACGGAATAGGCAAGTCTGAGATCGACGGAAATACCGTTAAATTTCTGTACAGCGGCGAACCGCGCGTATTACTGAGCGCTCTCGCGCCGCTGCCGATAACCGATATTTCCATTACCGAGCCCGATCTCGAGGAAATTTTTATGCACTACTATTCGCGGCTTCCGCAATAGCAGAGGCTGCGGAGCGAAGCTCAGCAGTCACTGCGTGATAGGACAAGCGCGAAGCACTTGTCCGGTGCGGAAGCCGCCAACTAAAATAAGGAGGACTAAAATGACAATTCTTAAACACGAGCTTCGGCAAGGGCGCAATTCGCTTATGATCTGGACGGCGGTGATCGCGTTTATGCTGGGCGTTTGCATTATTATTTTTCCCGAGATGTCAAAGCAAATGGACGGTATCGGCGAAGCGTTCGCGAATATGGGCGGATTTTCTGCGGCGTTCGGAATGGACAAGATAAATTTTGGGGAGTTTATCGGATTTTTCGGAGTGGAATGCGGTAACGTTCTCGGGCTTGGCGGTGCGTTTTTCGCGGCGCTGACGGGAATTTCCGCGCTCTCAAAGGAGGAGCGCGAGCACACCGCCGAATTTCTCCTCACTCACCCCGTGAGCAGACAGAGCATTATAGCGCAGAAGCTGATTTCAGTGATCGCGCAGATAATTATTTTGAATATCGCCGCGGTCGGAATTACCGCGCTGTCTACGGTAATTATCGGCGAAGAACCCGAGATAAAGCCGATAGCGCTGACGTTCGCGGCATATCTGATAATGCAGCTCGAGACTGCCGCGATCTGCTTCGGAATATCCGCGTTTATCGGTCGGGGCGGGCTCGGTCTGGGACTCGGGCTTGCGGCGGCGTTCTATTTCTTGAATATAATCGCGAACCTCACCGAAAGCGCGGAGTTCCTCAAATACATAACTCCGTTCGGCTATACCGACAGCGCGGATATTATCGCGGACGGGCGAATTGAAATAAAATATCTTACGGTCGGGATAATTATGACGGTTATCGGGATCGGCGCGGCATTTTGGAATTATCAAAGGAAGGATATTTCATAGCTTATTGCGCCGCTATTTTCCCATTTTCCAGCGTATAAATTTTATCGCATATTTCAACGGTCGATCTGTCGTGTGTCACGATAATACAAATATTACTTTCGGCAAGCTTTTTAACGGTAGATTGAAACAGCTTTATCGTTTCCCGATCGAGATTAGCCGTCGGCTCGTCAAAAATAAAAACGCCGTTTTTGTAGATGGCTCTGGCAATCGCGATACGCTGCGCCTGACCGCTCGACACGGTGTTTCCGCCCTCTCCGAGAACGGTATCAAAACCGTTATCCAGAGCTTGAATATAATCAAAAATATTCGCGCCGACAGCAGCCGCCTTTAATTTCTCGGTATCGAAATTATTCGACATTGCGATGTTTTCGGCGATAGTTCCCGAAAACAAATAATCTGCGGGAGGAACGTATGCTACATTTGCTATTATATTCTCTCCCGAGACTTTTTCCGTGCCGCATTGCAGCGTAACACTGCCGTTTGCAGGCGAGTACAAACCCATCAGCAATTTAAGCAGCGTACTCTTTCCGCTGCCGCTTTTGCCCACTATTCCCGTAACCTCTCCTTTTTGGAACGACAGATCGACCTCGTTCAAAATATTATCCCCGGTATCATACGCGAAGCTGAGAGCTTCCGCAACAAGCGTATCTGCGGCTGACGAAACGGACGCGCCGACGTGTTCCTCGGACAGCTCGTGAACGCCGCCTATTCTTTTTGCCGACGCGAGTGTCTGACCTGTCAGCGCCACAGCCGAAGGGAATTTAGTGATCGGGATTATGATATAATTTAACAGCTGGACTATCATAATAAGGCTGCCAACCGTCGTTTCTCCGGACAGCACAAAAAACGAACCCAATCCAAGCGCCACCAGCGACACAATATTCCCCGAAAGCGTTCCGACAAATACCGCCAAGCCCTCCCAAACGCCTAAGCGAACGCCGCTTTTAAGCTTATCTTTATAATTTTTTTCGACCTTTTCAACGGTTTTGGACTGCATTGAATACGCCTTGATAAGCGTTATTTTATTCAAATTTTCTTGCATTACGCTGCGGTTCAGTTCATCGTTTGCTTTATCGGCGGCGCTTAATTTCTGCAGCCGGGGAGTGAGCGCTCCCGTTAAAAGCATTGTCAGCGGCGTGAGCACAATAAGTATCAGCGCTATCTTCCAATTAAGGAAAAATAACGCCACGGCGGCAAGCAGAGCGGAAACCGTCCCGCCCACAATGTTCTCCGCCACCGCGGTAAAACAGGAGCTTACCGCCTGAACATCCGCCGTAAGTATCGTCGTCAGCTTGCCGCTGTGCTGCTTTGAGATTTCCGTAAGCTTTCGCGTGATGATAACTCCCATAAGTTCCTTTCGCAATTCTCTTTCGGTCACGCCGTATATGTATTTTGCCAGAACGGAATTTACCATAACAGCAACGCCGTACAGAGCTATCGCCGCAATGCAATACAAAGCGACCGTAAGCAAAGAGTTTTCCGTATTTCCGACCGCGATATCAATAAACATCTTCATAAAGTACGCGAAGCACAACTGAATTATGGGAATACAAATTGCAAAAAAGATATACGCCACGGTTTGCGGACGGCACTTTTTGGTTCTCGCCATTATCCATTTAAAGCCGTATTTCTCATTTTTCATGATAATTCCTCCCGATCGGTCAATATGCTGCCGAGAAAATCCTCGGCTGATTTTCTGTCGCTGTTATCATCAAACAGATCCAGCCCCATTTTCGACAGCGCATCGACGATAAAATCGAACTTGTGCTTTGTTTCCTCGACTGTCGCGGGAAAGAGCGACGGTATAAACCAGAAATCAATAAGTGGCAACAGCTCCGCGATCTCCTTCGCGTATTCGGTCTTTATTGAACTGTCGCGCTTGCCCTCCTCCAGCAGGTTCAGCCACAACGGAGTAAGGTGCTTTAGGTTTGACTCGATAGCCGCCATTAAAATATGAGGGTCCTTCAGAATAGGCACGGCTTGAGCGTTAAGAGTGTTTCGCTCGGTGTCCGCGCGGTTTATTCTTAGCAGCTCGCGTATTTTCTGCAACCCGTTAAGATCGGAGCGGTTCTCGACTGCGCTGAACGGGTTGTTATCCAGAAACATTTTTTCGCCCAACGCCAGCATTATCTCCTCTTTCGACTTAAAATGATGATAAATAGCGCCTTTGGAAAGCCCGCACTTTTCGGTAATATCCTGCATAGTAGCCATGTCGTAACCTTTTTGCGCAAACACCTCGCCCGCCGCCGCGAGAATTTTACTTTTAGATAACAGCGTTTTTTCTTCTTGTTTCATACTTCTGTTCCTTTCTATAAAACAAACCGACTATTGGTTTGTTTTATTATAACATTCTATTTTAGATTTGTCAATAGGGGTTTTTTAAAAAAACATTATTTTAGCAAAAAATCGCTACAAAATGGAGAAAATCGCAAACAAAAGGTGAATTTTCACAATATTCACTGAAAATTCACTGTTTCCGCTTGACAAAACCGAATTTTCGGTATATAATATAGTAAACAGCTTGTGAGGTGGAAATATGAAATTTGAAAATGAAAGCACGGAATACAAAAGTGCTGCCGCGGACAGTATTTACAAAAGCGTTATTGCGTTCGCCAATACGAACGGCGGCATTATATATGTCGGTTACGACGATGACGGAAACGCTGTCGGGATCGACGATGTGGATAACGTATACACGCAAATCACCAATACCGTACGCGACAGTATCTCGCCCGATATTACTATGTTTACAAAATATACGTTGCAGGATAATAACACTATTTTGATCGAGGTGTCGGAGGGAACGGCAAAACCGTATTATATCAAGTCCAAAGGGATAAAGCCGTCAGGAGTTTATGTGCGACAGGGCGCGTCCTCCGTGCAGGCTTCTCAAGAGCAAATACGAATGATGATTAAGCTGTCCGACGGCGATGTTTTTGAATCATCGCGTTCACTTAATCAGGAGCTTACTTTTGAACAGGTTCGCGCGGTGTTCGCGCGGCAGAATGTGGATTTCTCGGCTGATAAATTCCTTGCTTTGGGAATACAAAATATTTCTGATAAAATGTATACAAATCTGGCGTTGGTTGTTTCCAATCAATGCGAACATACGATAAAGATCGCTGTTTTCGCGGACGCGGCAAATACGGTTTTTAAGGCGCACAAGGAATTTGGCGGGTCAATTCTTAAACAAGTTGACGAAGCGTATGAATATCTTATGTTGTGCAATCAGAACCGCTCCGTATTCGAGGGAATTGCTCGCGTCGATCACTGGGATTATCCGCCTGAAGCTATTCGCGAAGCGCTGCTGAACGCCGTCGTACACAGAGAATACGCCCTCAGCGGAAGCATTATTATAAACATCAACGATGCTTTTATGGAGTTCGTTTCATTGGGCGGGCTTGTCCCGGGACTGTCTGCCGACGATATAAAAAGCGGAATTTCTCAGCCGCGCAACCGCAACATGGCGGAAATATTTCATCGTCTTAATTATATCGAATCTTACGGAACCGGCATACGAAGAATATACGCGCTGTATGAAAACTGCTCCAAAAAGCCTCAAATTGAGGTCACATCAGGCACTTTCAGGATAATCCTCCCCAACATGAACCAAGAAGGAAATAATTTAAACTCCGCTCCCGCTATAAAAAAACAATGGCAGATCGTTATTGACTATTTGACCCAACATGTGGAGATAACGGATGCCGAGCTTCGGGAACTGTTGGCTGTAAAAAAGACAAGAGCATATACGCTTACAAAGGAAATGGAGGCTGCGGGCTTGATCTTTGCATCGGGACGCGGTGAAAATAAGAAATACCGACTTAAATAAATCCCCCTGTTGTGACGCTGCCCTCGGGTGATAGTGGATATATTGTCATATGCTTCAACAAAATGACCGCATGCTTGTAAAACTGCGGTCATTTCTTGTTATAAAGCAGTGTTGGTATAATGCGGGTTTGTAATCGTATCCTTAAATATGGTATACGTTTTGCCCCATATTTGAAACATCGCCGCCCGCCGAGATTATTGTCTTGGCGATTATTTTGGCGAATTTTTCGGATTTCGCTTTGAATTCAAGTTTGCCC
>CATJCJ010000046.1 GCA_949738935.1 uncultured Eubacteriales bacterium
AAAAGTTTTTGTCAAACTTTTTTCAAAAAGTTTGTGAAGTTTGAGGTGAAACCTCAAGGTTTTTAATGCTTCAAGAGCATTTTTGGAGGTTTGGAACCTTTTTGCGATAGAAAAAGGTTCAATTAATTATAAAATTTCATCGAACTCACGTTAAAATATCCAAAAAAACGAAATTTTAACAGGCTTTTTTTAGATTTTATACAGGTTCTAAAAAAATCAAAATCACAGGGGGTTGTTCATACCCACAAGTTTTTCTCTCAAAAAAAGCTTGTGAGTATGAACAACCCCCATGTTTTAAATCTCTTATTTAGCGACAATATTTACAATTCTTCCAGGAACATAAATTTCCTTAACAATATTAAGACCATCAAGTCTTGAACCAAGCTTTTCTTTTGCGAGAGCCAACGCGCTTTCCTTGTCCGTGTCAGCTGAAACAGCGATACTTTCCCTAAACTTCCCATTAATCTGGACAGCAATCTCAATAGTATCCTCTTTCATCTTGCTCTCATCATATTTTGGCCAAGACTGAGAGAATACGCTATCAGAATGTCCGACAGACTCCCACATTTCCTCAGAGATATGAGAAGCGAACGGAGCGAGCAAAATAATAATTGTCTCAATAGTCTCCTTATCAACTCCGCCAAGTTCTTTAGCCTTAACAACAATCTTGTTTGTAAACTCCATGAAACCACTGACAACAGTATTCAAAGTTAAAGCCTCAAGTCTGTTTGTAATCTCATAAATCATTTTATGACGAAGCTGTTCAAGTTCCTTTGTTGGTTCAATAATTTTGTCTTTATACTCATCGACAAATTTCCACGTTTTATTTAAATACCTAAACACACCGTCTATCCCACTGTCGTCCCATTCCGAATCCACCTCTGGCGGACCAACGAATAGCTCATACATTCTAAGAGAATCACAGCCATACTTTTCCACAAGGTCATCGGGAGAAACAACATTTCCTTTTGACTTGCTCATTTTAGCACCATTTTTGTTAATCATACCTTGATTAAATAGTCGTTTAAAGGGTTCCTCAAAGTCAACAACGCCTATATCGTATAAAAACTTGGTATAAAATCTAGCGTAAAGAAGATGCAAAACAGCGTGCTCAATACCGCCGACATACATATCAACAGGAAGCCACTTTTTAAGAGCCTCAGCCCCCGCGAGTTCTTTGTCATTGTCAACATCACAATAACGAAGATAATACCACGAGGACCCCGCCCATTGAGGCATTGTGTTGGTCTCTCTTTTAGCGGGCCCACCGCACTGAGGACAAGTTGTGTTTACCCACTCATCAATAGCGGAAAGAGGTGATTCCCCTGTGCTTGTAGGCTGATATGACTCAACATTCGGCAGCTCAACAGGCAGCTCGCTTTCGGGAACGGGAACAATTCCGCATTTTTCACAATGAACAAGAGGAATAGGCTCTCCCCAATATCTTTGTCTTGAGAAAACCCAGTCCCGAAGTTTATAATTCACCGTTTTCTTTCCAATATTACGTTTCTCAAGGAAAACGGGAATTTCCTTTTTAGCCTGTTCAGAGGGCATACCGTCAAACTGGCCGGAATTCACCATAACACCGCTTTCGGTATAAGCCTCTTTAAGCTCAGAAACAGGCTCTCCCTCCTTTTGAATAACTTGGATAATAGGCAAGTCAAATTTTTTAGCGAACTCAAAATCCCTGTCATCATGGGCCGGAACACACATAATAGCTCCCGTACCATAATCCGAAAGAACATAATCCGAAACCCATATAGGAACTTTAGCGTCATTCAAAGGATTAATTCCATAAGAGCCCGTAAACACACCTGTTTTTTCCTTATCGGTCATTCTGTCAACAGAAGACTTAGTACTCGCGTCAAATATATATTTGTCCATAGCCTCTTTATTTTCAGGAGTGGTGATATCTTTAATTACAGAATGCTCAGGAGCGAGAACCATAAAAGTTGCTCCATAAAGGGTATCAGGTCTTGTCGTATATACTTTAATAGATTTATCTGTTCCCTCAACAGCGAAATCAATTTCAGCACCATAACTTTTTCCAATCCAATCAGACTGCATTTTTTTAACCTTTTCGGGCCAGTCAAGCTTTTCAAGGTCATTAAGCAGACGCTCAGCGTATTTTGTAATACGGAGCATCCATTGACGAAGATTTTTCTTTGTAACAGTTGAGCCGCATCTGTCACAGACGCCGTTTGTAGCCTCCTCATTGGCGAGAACAGCCTTACAGTTATCACACCAATTCAACGGCATTTCTTTTTCATAGGCCAGCCCTTTTTTAAACATCTGAATAAAAATCCATTGAGTCCATTTATAATACTTAGGGTCAGTTGTGTTAATCTCTTTTGACCAATCATATACAGCGCTTATATCATGAAGCTGTCTTTTAACATTAGCGATACTGTTTTTCGTGGCGACAGAGGGATGAGTTCCTGTTTTAATAGCGTAATTCTCAGCGGGAAGCCCAAAAGCGTCCCAGCCCATAGGGTGAAGAACCTCAAAACCCTGCATAATTTTATACCTGCTTATAACATCACTGAGAACATACCCTCTCCAGTGTCCGACATGCAGACCGTTTGCCGAAGGATACGGAAACATATCGAGGCAATAATACTTTGGTTTACCCGAGTCAGGAGGATTAACCAGATTGTCCTCCCATTTTTTTCTCCATTTTCTCTCAATTTCTTTAAAATCATAGCGTGTACTCATAATTTAAACGTTCCTCCAAAACATTATATTAAGACCGCGGGCTCCGCCCGCACCCGCAAGCCTTTTGAAAAAGGCTTGACCGAAAACTTTATAAAGGAAAGCTTCCGCTTTCCTGTTTATTACATATTATTTTATCTCACACAGCCTGAAATTACAAGTTTTTTTTGAGAATTTTTTAAGGCAATACCACATAATTCAATAAAACAGATTTGAGAAATCTCAGTCAAAGCTGTAAAACTATAATTACGCAATATTGCCTTTAGTATTTTAACGTGAATTCAACGAGAAAAACAGCGAAACGTAGTTTCGCACAAAAGTTTTTGTCAAACTTTTTTCAAAAAGTTTGTGGAGTTTAAGGTGAAACCTCAAGGTTTTTAATGCCTCAAGAGC
>CATJCJ010000047.1 GCA_949738935.1 uncultured Eubacteriales bacterium
CTTGTTTTCTTTCATTATAAATATTTATTTTATCTTCATAACTTAATTTACTCATATAAAAACCTCGTTTCTATGTCCAAGAAACGGGGTTCATATCAATAAAGGTTATTTTCATAAAATCATTATTATTGGTTTTTAGTTCTTCTTGTTAGTACTAAGGTTGGATATTTTGTTTTCATATCTTCATGATCTATCATATCTGTTAAACATTGTTCCGCTGCAGCATCTCCCTTTGCATCAATCATATCACAAAATAAATCATGCTCCACTTGATAAGGTGTTTTTACTTCAAAACAATCTTTTTCTGTTTCATAAGTGGTTACATAAACTTCTTCTGCCATAAGTCTTCCAAACTTATAACAATAATAATCACCATCTATATAATAGCAATAAGATTTATCTATGCAATTTCTTCCAGAAGAATATGCAACCTCGCTAATAGAAGCAGCAGCTGGAAAGTTTTTTAATAATTTTTGTTGATGATCATAAATATATGTTTGTTTTTGGTCTTTAAAAACAATTATTTCTTTAAAAATTTTTATTTCATCATAAATATATGGACTTATAAATTGAGCTTTATAGGCTATATCACATTGCCCACTATAGTTATTACGTCGCACACTTTTTCCTTGAGCTAATGCATATTTTTCCTTTTTTACAGCAAAATAAGTGATTTCAACGCCAGGAATAAACCTGCAAGGATCGTCAGGATCAAACCAATCAAATCCTGGGGTAAATCTGGGACCTATATGTATAGTATCATATTCAGCATCTAAAACGCTATCTCCCAAATACATAAGTCCTTTTTTCCCATCCTTTTCTACCATATAATAAGAATATGGTTCAGAAAAATTTTTCATAGAAGTTATATCATCATACTCAGCTGGCACAACAGTGCCATCAGCTTTGCAATATGGTAGTAACATTCCAAATTGATTTTCTTTTTGATAAATAATTTCATAAGGTGTGATTTCTACAATTGAGCATTTTTGAATAACTACCTTAAATTCAGTAACTTTCTTACGAAATGAATATCGTATTTTGACAATATCACAAACTTCCCCTTGATATAAAGCATAGTACTGATTACCCAAATTCTGTATATGGTCATATATCGGTTCAATTAACTTGTTGGTAAAATATGCTACAAATATACCTATTTTTTTGTTTTTTTCTAAATAAAACTCAGGTACACCTGTATCATTCTTTTGATACTCAATAATATTATCATAGAAAGATTCTAGTAACTTTGTCTGTTTTACAGATTTCTCCTGATAATTCCATTCAATTTTCCTAAGTCCTACTTTTCCATTTTGTTTAATAGAAAAGAAATACTCTAGCCTTTGAAACTTAATACTAATATCATCTTTTTCAATTCCTCCACATAACAGATATTTAATCTCTTCACATTCCTCTTTTAATAATAGAATTTGTCTATATATATCATAGACAGAAATTGTTTTATCCTTTATACAATAACAAATATTAATTTTTTCAGGATCTAAAATGATTCTATCAAATGCATCACTTTTTTTACCATCTATAAAATATAAGAAGTTTTGCTCTTCACCCTTTGTATACACAATAGCCCAAGTTATTTGATGATTTACATTAGACATTACTTCAATACTATCCATCTCAATAGGAAGTTCTAAACATTGCAACCTTCCAAAATCATATCTACGATATAAACCCTTTTTTCCATTCATAGTAAATACAAAATAATCATTTTTAAAACCGTCTCCAACCAGTTTTTCAGCATCATCTAAAGCCATATCAAATACGCTAGCTGAATTTAGGTAAGCCTGTTCATCAAAAAAGTGTATTTTTCCATCTATTGGAGATCTAAGTACAGCAATAGAAAAATCATAATAAGATCGAACAACTTCAAAATTTTCAAAAATCATATTTTCATGCAAAGCATCATAAACACTAAGAAATGTTGGTTTATCATCGCAATTATAATTTTTCAGTAGATAATACATTTGTTCCCCTTTATTATACATTAAATAAAAATCGTCCATTTCTCCTATGAGCTGGTTTGTTTGAATATTGAATAATCCTGTTTTACCTGTTTTAGATTTTATATAAGCGGTATTGTTAATAGTAACTAAAATTTTACCAATTGAATTTGAATCTACAGCAGTAGATTTTATCACAGTATTTTTTTTCATAAATAAATCATTCTTTCTTAAAAATCCCCTCTAATACTTTATGATAAAGCAAAGCTTCTTTCAAAATATGTCTAATATTATAAATCAAATCATTATATTTTACAAGATACTTATAATTATTTTAAATGAATAGCAGTTCATCAATCTACATTTAATCTCCTATAATAAAAATATAACAGTAAATCACATTTTCTATGAAAACGTTGCATTTTACATATCATGGTGCTATTATAATAAAAAAAGGAGATAAACGTATGGAAAAAGAAGAAATTTATTTATACAAATCTGATGAAGAGTTATATGTAAATCAGGTTATATATGATCCAATCAAATTCACGAAGTGGATTAATGAAACATCATTACAACTAGGGGCTACTACTGAAGATGTGAAGGACAATGACATAGAATACTTTTGTGCAAAACAACGTGGTCTTAGGATGGAACAAATTACACAGAGATCCTATCATAATGAATCTCGGCGTAATCGTCTTGGCCTTTTTAAAGATAATATAATACCTGGCACCTTTAGAATTTATCATAATGAACCTCTCATTATAAAAAAACTATTAGCGACCTATTATCGTCAGAAACACGTAGCAATGTTCGGCATATATTATTCCATGGAGTGTAATTTCTTTGATAACTTTTGTTTTTATCATCTTTATGAGTTTTTATATTGTAATGATCATTTATACCACTCTGATTATCTAGAATATCTAGAAATTGTAAAAGAATATTTAAAACATTTTGAATTTATAGAAACACAAAAGAAAGTTATGCGAAAAAATGACGAAAGCAAATTTGAGCATGCACGTTTCGAATTCCAACGGAATGTAGCCAAAGCCAATCAAAAAATTTTATCTTTACATGAAATGAATTAATATTTAAAACATCTTATTTTATTATATTATATAAGATGTTTTTCTTTTAAAGAACAAATGATTTTAAAAATAACTATTCGTTTTATATTTATAAGAAATTTTTTCAAATATATATATCTTATAAAAAAAAGATGAATTTCATCATCTTTTTCCATTCACTATGCTTTTTTACTCTTTAAGGCATGAACGCCCATTAAAGTACCCGCTACCATAATCGCACCACCAACAATATAAATGATATTTTTAGCATAAGAATCCGTTTTAGGAACTTTGATTTCTTCTTCCTTAGTATCTACAACAATATATTCATTATATACTGTAATATCTACTTCATTATCATTGGTAATTTCAAAAGGATATTCTTTCTCTGATTTTTTATATCCATCAGGGGCAATTGTTTCAGTTAAAGTATATTTTCCTAGTGGAAGACCTTCAATATAGTGAGGTTCACTTGTCGAAACCCACTCAGCTACAATATCCCCAGCACTATTTTTAATTTGTAAATGTGCTCCTGGAAGTTCTTTTCCTGTTGTTAAATCCTTCTTCGAAATTTTAATTTTAGTAGGTGCATTGGAAACAATAATTTTTACTAGATTTCCATTAGTTATTTCAAAAGTAGTTTCAGTTTTTAATTTTTTATATCCTTTTGGAGCAATTGTCTCAACCAATGTATACTTACCAAAAGGCAACCTATCTATATAATAAGGTGTATTGGTAGAAGTCCAACTATATAAAATATTGCCACTACTATCTTTAATTTGTAATTGAGCTCCTGGAAGTTCTTTTCCTGTTGTAATATCTTGTTTTGATATTTGAACCTTCGTAACATCATTCACTACATTATCTTCTACTAAATGCCCCACATCAGAATCTTTTATTACAACTGATTTTGTACTGATGAGTTTAATATACCCTTGAGGCACACTTTCCTCTGTTAATGTATAAGTACCAGGCTCTAGACTTGGAAAATCACAAAAACCAGTATGATCGACAGTACAAACTAAGTTTTTCCCATATCCTGCCAAACGAAATTTAACACCTTGTACAATCCTTCCTGCAGTATCTTTTTTATACACACGATATGTTGCTGTATTGTTGCCTGTCAAACGTACAAATGTGCTTGCACTATCTCCTTCCTCAGTAGAAGTAGAACCAATTAGATCCTGCCAAGTATTATTTTCATAAACTCTAACTTCTCTAAAATTACTCATTTTATTAGCAACTTTAATTGTAATAGTTACATCATCTACAGCTGAATCAAATTCTGCTTTATATGTATAATTACCACTAGATCTATTATATGTATCAACCTGACTATTTGCATTATTTGAAATTTTATGTGTTACTTTAGCCCCATCTGTTTGTTTTACTGTAACCTTATAGTTCACTGTAGCAACATATTTTGCTTTACTACTATCATATTTATAAGAACTAGATACAATCGAAATGCGAGGTTCATCCAATTCAAAATCTTTTAATGTTTTAAGCCAATCTATCGTTTTTTCAATATCTGTTGCATCTTTTTCTGTTATTGATTTTGAACGGCTCATATCAACAGTATAATTACCTGTAACACCACTTAGTTGCCAAAGTCTGGCTTGTGCTGCCGCAATTGCTTTTCTCTCTGTAAGATTGATATATTTACTATTTCCTGTACTATATCCATAATGTGCATTAACTCTTTTATTCATCTCAGCTAAAGTAATATAAGGAAATATATTATTCATAACTGCAATGACTTTATTTTCATTCTTTGCCATATTGCTCCTATTTGAATAAATGGAATCTTTCATAGAACGCAAAGTATGTCTTGTATAACTAGCTCCTTCTGAAATATTTCTTCCATGATCCATACAGTAAGTATAGTAAAACCTACTACTATTATGCATCTGTGTAAGTGTTGCTTGATATGGCATATTTACTCCATCCCTTTTAAAATAAATATTACTTTTATGGTCTGGACTAGCTAACTGTAAAGTGAACGATTCCGCACTTACATTTACTACACCTAATATAAATAAACATAAAAATAAAGTTATCATTTTTATTTGTTTCATAATGTCACTCCCATCTATTATAAAAATAACACATTATTGATGAAAGTACAATACTTTTTCAAAAAAATGTCAATTGATGTCGAATTTTTTACACAGAATATGGTTCTGTTTTTAAAAGTTCGGCTATAATGATAGTTTGGCTATTAGAATCATTGTGGGTACAAGTAATCAAAGTCAGTGTTGTTTTACTCTTATCTCTATGAATATCAACATACCCTACTTTGGGAACATCATAACGATTTACCATTTTATATGTATATTTCATTTTATTATAATAAACAAATGCAAGATTGCCATTTTCGGTTTTATATAAATTTCGAAAATATGCAATAGGACTATTCCCAGAATGAGACGCTAAAATTAAATTCCCACCATTTACATTCGGAAAATTAGAAGGACTAATGATCGTAATATTATAATCCACAGTATGTAATGGAGAATTTAATGCATAAAACCCTTGTTTCAAACCAATTTTAGGAATTTCTAAAACTGCTATATAGGATTCTTTCTCTTTTGTTTTTGTTTTTTTTTCTGGATGTTCTTCGGAGGTTTCTTCTACAACCTGTGGCATAGATATCTCTTGTAAAAATTTTTCAGATTCAAATAGTTTAAAAATAAAAATCTTCTTTTGTGATATATAATTGAATAAGCAGATAAAAATACCTATCACAATTAAAATAGAAGAAAGAAAAAACCAATAATAAGACTTTACTTTTTTCATCACACATCATCTCCTAAATCAAGAATTTCTATAGAAGGTGGCTGTGTTACCTCCAATATTTCTATATCATCTAAATTTTGAGATATAAAAGCAGAGGAGATTTTTTTCTTTTCTGCTTCCACTTGAAGTTCTATTCTTAATTCTTTTTCAAGTTTTTCCTTATACATGGCAAATTCTCTTTGTTGTGCAAGTTCTATTTGTTTTACCCTTTGGAGCAATTGCTCGTTTTTTTGTCTTTCTATTTCTTTTTCTATTTGAAGAAGATCCTCTTCTTTTTGCTTTTTCATGCAATCCTTCATACCTTGAAATTGTCTTTTAACTTCTTCAACCAGTGCCACTTTAAATAAAGATATTTCTCTTTCTTTATTCTCTTGAAGTTCTTCCTTTATTTTTTGTAAAGCATCTATTTTTTCATTTTTTAACTTACGTTTCAAATCTTCTATTTCCAAAATGGAGTGCTTTTTTTCAACTCTATTTTTTAAAAAATAAAAATACTTAATACCTATATAAACCAAAATCCATAATATAAAAGTTAAAATTTCAAGATTCAAAATGGACATCATATTTTTATTTTCATAAAGTGCCAAAGAATCAGATAAATCTATGTGATATTTTTCTATCAACCAAAATAAACTTATGAAAAAAAACTGATAAATACTAAAAAAGAAGGTATATATGTTTTTTTCTATATTGGAAGATGTTTTACTACAAAGAATATACAATTCTAACAAAACAGCAATAATAAATAGTAGAAAAACAAGACCTAGAGATGGAAAATACAAATTGGATAATAATATTGTTACAACAGAATCCACACTCTCTAAAAAATATTTATGGTAACGAATCCATAAAATAATCATTATAGAGAAATAAAGAATTACAAAAAAAACGTTTTTTATTTTTGGAGAAATTTTCTTATTTAATAAAAAGATACCTAATAAAAAGATAAGAAAAAAAATGAAAATAATAGTAGGATTTTTCATTAAAAATTCAAAAAAAACAAAACATTTATCAAAAATTGTCATTGTCTCCATATTCCAACTCCATTATATTCTTCTACAATTATTATAATGGATAACCCTTTTTTCGTCAATGCCCAAAAAAAGATGATAAACTCATCTTTAAACCAGAATTTTATTAAATTTGATAATCATCTTCCAAAGAAAATTCTATATTTTCTTCAATCCAAGCTTTTCTAGGTTCCACTTTATCACCCATCAAAACACTAACTCTTTTTTCTGCTAATGCAGCGTCATTAATACTAACTTTAATTAAATTACGAACGGTAGGATCCATGGTTGTTTCCCATA
>CATJCJ010000048.1 GCA_949738935.1 uncultured Eubacteriales bacterium
AATTTAATACTTTTATTAATTACTTTCATAAAGACTCCTCCGAATATAAATAAAAATAAGAGACTGTCGCATTAAGAAAAATATCACAAGAGATAGTATATTTCGATTTTAATAAATACTATAACTCTGTACATTTTCTTTTTAATGCGACAGCCCCTAAAACATAATAATGTTTATTATCTCACAAGCCAGCCACCATCAATAGCCATAACATGTCCGTTAATATAGTCTGACGCTCGGCTAGCGAGAAAAATAACTCCACCCATCAAATCATAAGGCTCGGCCCACTTTCCTGCGGGAATCCTTGATAAAATCTCATTATTTCGCTCTTTATTCTCTCTAATAGGAGCAGTGTTAGCTGTTGCAACATATCCGGGAGCGATAGCGTTAACCTGAATATTTTCGCAGGCCAGTTCATTAGCGAAAGCTCTTGTTATACCAACAACACCATGTTTTGCGGCAGTATATGACGGAACAAATTTGCCGCCTTGAAAAGAAAGCATAGAAGCAATATTTATAATTTTTCCGCCGCCCTGCTTTACCATAATTTTAGACGCCTCATGACACATATAATAAACAGAATGCAAATTTGTATCAATTACATTAACCCAGTCTTCATCTTTATACTCAAGAATAGGAGCTCGCTTAATAGTTCCGGCGTTATTTACAAGAATATCAATTCGCCCATATTCTCTCATAAGTGTGTCAAAAACTTTTGTAATTCCCTCTCTCTTATCTAAGTCGGCTTGGCAAAAAACAACCTTTCGCCCTTCCTCTTCAATAAGTTGTTTTGTCCCATCATTATTTCTGTTACTATGAGTTGTAATAAAAAGGTCAGCCCCGGCTTTAGCGAGAGCGGCCGCAAAGCCTTGTCCAATTCCAGAGTTTCCTCCTGTAACAACAGCCACCTTTCCATCAAGTCTAAAGAAATCCATAGAAAAATTCTTCAATATATTTTCCATTAATAACCCTCTTTTAAAAAATTATTTTACAAAAAACTTATTTTAAGTCACCTGTTTTACAATGGTCCATATCATCAAATTCTTGATTTTCTCCAACCATCCCCCAAATAAAGGTATACGCTTTAGTTCCAACGCCGGAATGAATTGACCAACTTGGAGATATAACCGCTTGTTCATTTTTCATAATAATATGTCTGGTTTCATCAGGTTTTCCCATCATATGAAACACAACATTATCCTCATCAAAATTAAAATAGAGATAAACTTCCATTCTTCTCTCATGAGTATGGCAAGGCATAGTGTTCCAGTTAGAACCAGGTTCAAGAACAGTCATACCCATAGCAAGCTGACAGCTTGCCCCGTTAGGGTCAAGTCTTTTTAAAACCTCAGGATGAACATATTGATTAATAGTTCTCTTGTTGCAATCCTCAAGAGAACCCATAGGTCTATGATTAGCGTCATCAAAACCAATTTTAAGAGTTGGATAAGTTTTATGAGCGGTAGCGCTGTTCATATAAAATTTGGGAGGATTTTTAGAGTCTTTCGCCTCAAAAGTTATATCCTTAGCGCCCATACCAACATAAATACCATCACGGCTGTTAATTTCATATACTTTTCCATCAATAGTGATAATACCGTCTCCTCCTATATTAATAACACCGAGCTCACGTCTTTGAAGAAAATAGTCACTTGCCAGCTCTTTGCTGCCCTCAAGTTTTAGAGGAGAATCAACAGGAATAATACCGCCGAAAATAATTCTGTCATTATGGCTGTACACAAGATTAATTTCGCCGGAAACAAAAACATTCTCAACAAGAAAATGCTTTCTAAGCTGTTCAGTATCATATTTTTTAACATCCTCAAAATGATTTGAATATCTAACTTCCATATTCATAAAAAGTATTACCTCCGTTCAAATAAATTATAAAAAATAAAATAAAAAACAAACTAAGACCGCGAGGCAAAGCCCCACGGTCTTCACACTCAGGAATATTTTCAAAAAGTTTTAAGAATTTCCCAGTATACGTAAAAAATTATCTTTGAACTCTTCCCGAGCCATCACAAGATTCAACCTCAGCTCTTGTAACAAGGTTAAAGTCACCTGGTATAGTATGTTTAAGAGCGGATGCGGAAACCGCGAACTCAAGAGCGGCTTTCATATCCTTACCATCCATGAGGCCACATATAAGACCACCGGCAAAAGAATCTCCACCGCCAACCCTGTCAACGATAGGATTAATCTCATATCTTGTTGAACGATAAAATTCTCTTGTTTTACCATCCATAATACAAGCTGACCAACCGTTATGAGAAGCTGAGAAAGACTCTCTTAAAGAAGAAATCACATATTTAAAACCAAACTTATCACACATTTGATTAAATATATCAATATAACCATTCATTTCAAGCTCACCGCTTGTAACATCCGTATTTCCCGGTTTAAATCCAAGAACTTTTTCAGCGTCCTCCTCATTTCCTATACAAACGTCAACATACTGCATAAGATTAGTCATAACTTTTTGAGCTTTCTCGGAACTCCATAATTTTTTTCTGAAATTAAGGTCACAAGAAACTGTAACTCCTTTAGATTTTGCCGCTTTACAAGCAGCCTCTGTAACTTCAGCAGCCAAATCGGAAACAGCCGGAGTAATACCCGTAAAATGGAACCAGTCAGCGCCTTCAAAAATAGCGTCAAAATCAAACTTATCAGCCGGAGCGGTAGCTATTGAGGAATTAGCTCTGTCATAAACAACGTTTGACGCTCTCATTGACGCACCCGTCTCAAGATAATAAATACCAAGTCTGTCACCACACTTAGCAATATGTTTAGTTTCAACTCCATACTTTCTCAAAGCAGCAATAGCACACTCTCCAATAGGATTAGCGGGAACAGCGGTAACAAATTCAGCGTCATGACCATAATTAGCTAATGAAACAGCAACATTAGCCTCTCCACCGCCATAATTAATATCAAATTCTGTAGCTTGAATGAATCTTTCATTGCCGGGTGTGGATAATCTCAACATAATTTCACCCATAGTAACAATTTTACCCATTAACAAATCCTCCTTAGAATAAAAATATTTAAGACAACATCAACAAACTCAATTTTTTGAGTTTTATAACATTACCTTAGAAAACATTGATTTAATTTCATTAA
>CATJCJ010000049.1 GCA_949738935.1 uncultured Eubacteriales bacterium
CTTTTGAATATAGAATATGACAGGACAAGAAGAATATCCTCGTTTCATTTCTAACAGACCATGCGGAAATGATAAATACGAAGGGAAATCACAAGAGCGATTAGCAAAAGCTATCGCTAAGCATTTTAAAGATACTGATTCTAAAGATAGCAAAATTTGTTTACCTCGGATTGTAGGTTTGGAAGGAATATGGGGTTCAGGTAAATCAAATGTTATCCGATTGTTAGAAAAAGAATTAGCAGGAGAATATTATTTTTTCGAATATGACGCTTGGGGACACCAAGAAGATCTGCAAAGACGTTCTTTCCTTGAACTATTAACATCTCAATTAATAACAGATGAAGTTCTTTCCGGAGATACAACAATTAAAATTAAAGGTGGCGGTAGCAAACGAGTTTCTTGGAATGAAAAGTTAAAATATTTACTAGCTAGAAAAACAGAAACAGTCACAGAAAAATACCCACGAATCAGTAATGGAATGGCTGCTGCTTTTCTTGTTGCTATTTTGACGCCAATATTTACTTTTATAGCATATGCTATTAAACCATCGGAGGTTACTTGGTGGTCTGTTTTATTATCTATATTTATTTCAGCCCTACCGGTTATTGTAGCATTAATTATTTGGCTTAATGCCTATCGAAAAGACAATAAGAAATATAACCTTAGCTATTTATTAGCAATTTATAAAGATAAGATTGAGAACGATGTTTGCTATGAGACATTAAGTGAGGATGAGCCTACTGTTACAGAGTTTAAAGCTTGGATGCAAGACATTTCTGATTTTATAGAAGTACATAAAAAGAAAAGAATAGTTGTTATTTTCGACAATATGGACAGGCTGCCTGCAGATAAAGTAAAGGAGTTATGGTCTTCTATACACACATTCTTCTCAGAAGATGGTTTTCCAAATATATGGGCTATAATACCTTTCGATGAAAAACATTTAGCTTGTGCATTTGGTGATGGAGAGGATGCAAAAATAAAACAACTTACAAGTTATTTTATAAATAAAACTTTTCCTATCGTTTATAGGGTTGCTCAACCCGTCATTACCGATTTTCGTAAAATATTTAATTCGTTCTTTCAAGAAGCGTTTGGAGACACCGATGAAGATATTGAGAAAGATACAATCAATAGAATATACAGATTACTTCATCCAAATGCAAATGTAAGAGAAATTATTTCATTTATCAATGAAATCGTGACACTTAAAAGTGTTTGGGGGGAAGACATAACCATATTAAATATTGCTCTTTTTGTTCTAAATAAAGATATTCTTACTAAAGACCCTGTAAATCAAATCCTGTCAGGTAATTATTTATCTGGCGTTAGTAAAATTATCAAAAATGACATGGTATTACAACGACAAATTTCTGCACTCGTATATGGCATAGATATAGAACATGCCCGCCAAATACCTCTGACAAAATATATTGAAAACTGCGTGGCAGCCGAGTATGGATATGATATAAATGAATATTCTGAAAGCAATAAACAATTTGATACGGTTTTAGATGAAGTCATTAGAAATATAGATGATACAGCAATAGATAATGCAATCAACTGCCTGTATGATTTAAAAAGAACCAATAATATAATTAATAGGATTTGGAATTATCTATCAAATAGAAAAATTGAATCAAAACTTCAAGAACAAAAATTAGATGATGTCCACAAAAAAATATTATTAAAAACAGGGAAAGCACAACATCAGAAAATTGTTAATTATATATATTCAGAGTTGCACAATTTTAAAGAATTTAGTGGCTCTAATTATTTTATGGCTTTAGACGATTTGAATAATTTCATAAAAGAAAATGGCTTAGAAGTATCTATCAAACATAGTGAAAAAACATTATCTTCCGAGGTATTCATAGATTATGTCACAGCCGCAGGAGAGAAGTATATTGAATACAAAGTTAAAACTAATCCAGAGGAATTGGATAATTATTTCACTGGATTATTACCCGATAAATTGGACAATGTAAATATTCTTAATATTTTAAATAAATCTGATTACTACATCTTTAATAAATTATATAGTAGTATAGAAGAACTGATTGAAAATAACGAAATTACTGAAGAAAATTTTGCTAACATATACTCTGCATACAAAATATTAAGTAAAGATACCCCATTAGCCAAACAATTAAATACTTCTAAAGCACAATCTATAATTTCGAATCTTAGTACTAAAATTAGTAACGGCTCTTACCCTGTTGGCTATTCTGATATTGTCGCAATGAACATTGCTTCGGGTCGAAATATATCTGATTATGATTCCAATATAGTTACTGAAGTTGCAAACAATATAGAGTATTATACAACGCAGGGTGAACTATTGGAAAACTGTATTAATTGGAATATTCCAATATTGGATGAAGTTTTGCATTATATGGTTGTAAACAAGCTTGGACAACATTTAGAACTTACTTCTATTATTCCTATATTTGAACAAATAAGAACTAAAATAAATGTAACAGAGGATGAATTGTTGGCGCATTTATCGGAATGGACTTTTATAGAGAATGAGATTACAAAAGAGAATATAAAGAAAATTGTTCCTTCTTCTACATTTTGGGCATATACCGCCATTATAAAAAATGATCTTACAATATTCCTTAATAGAAGAATAGTTCAAGCTTTATCCGAAGTAAGTGAAACGACACTATATAATAATCGGAATAATTACAATTCAGATTATTGGTTTACTGTCATAAAGCATCTCATTTCAACAGAATATATCGCAGTATTACCGGAAAACATTGACTGCTTTGGAAAACATATAATGAGAGATATTGCATTAGGAAATCAATCTTTACCTTTACCTGAAATACACCGAAATATTATTAATAAATTGGATAAACATAATACTAAGGCTACAATTAAAAATATTAAAAATGATTTTTGTAATGGAATTGCAACAATGGATAAATCTAAATTTTTATTCTTTATTGATTGGTTTAAATTACAGGGAGATATGATAACAGAAAGAGCTGGAAGTGTTGCTGATAAAATAATAAAACCGATAATAACTGACACTGACTGTCGTAACCAAATTCTATCGGACATGAATTTTTACATACAGATTATTAATCAAGACAAAGAAGAATCCAATGATTTGATAAAAATTATAGAAACAATAGTACTTAAATCTGAAGACACACATCTTATAGAATTTGCAAAAAAAATAGGAATAAAGAAAAAAGAGTAAAATACAGATTTTTTTGAAATAGTCGCCATCACTTCAGACAAGAAGTATGGCGGCTATTTTTAATTATAGCTTAAAACCTTTGGACTTGTTGGTGTGGGCGGTGTCCGGGTCGTCCTTGTTGCCGGGCTTGGGGATGCTGCCGATGACGAGTTTGCTGCCTAACGAGTTCATGGCATTTTTGATGCTGAAACTGACGGGGGGGCTAGTTCAGGTGCGGAGGCTTCTTTTCCGGAGGGGCGGAAAGGAAGTTGGGCGGCTGGTGGACGTAGGGCTTGCCATCGGATGCAGGGGGCGTTGCCGATGATACCGAAGGTGTTCCCTGTGATGGGGCAGTGCCTTGGCTTTCGCTGTTGCTTTGGCTCTCGTCCTTGCTGTTGCTGTCTTCGTTCTGTTTGACGGGTTTGAGGGAGAGCTGGATCTTGCGGTCGAGGGCATCAAGGTCGGATTTGAGCTGTTTGAGCTGGTCTTCCTTTTTCCACGTTTCTTTGACTACTTCCTGAAGGATGGGAATGTCCTTTGAAATCTTCTCAGATTCCTTTTGGTATTTCTCCAAAAGAGGGGGAATGGTTTCGAAGGTGCGGAGGAACATCTGGGCGGCAATGTTGGGGTCTTTTGCTAGTTTGCCGCCGTTGAAGTTGTACAGGATGTTGCCTTCGCCACGAACGAAGAAACGGTTTTCGATGAAGTCGAAGCCGTCTTTCATACTGGATTCGGTCTTTACCAAAAGGTCGAAGCCGTAGAGCTTGCCGATGGATTGGGATACGCCGTGAGTACGGGCTTTGTCCACAAAGGTAAAGTTAATAATGTTGTTATAAGCTATGCAGACATGGACAAACTCTGTACAAATCAAGGACTTACAGTGGAAATCGTTACAGAAACAGAAGCCCAATTTTATGTAACGAATCTGTAACTGAACTCTGTCCGTTTTTGACTTTTCAATGGTTTCAAACTGTCCGGAAGGTATATAAAAAAAAGTCCGTAAAATGCTGGTTTTACGGACTTTGTCTGCTTTTGACCTTTTATTGTCTAAAGGTTTCAGCGGAGAGACAGGGTATTGAACCCAAACACCTAACCGCCTACAAGTCAGTTCTTTAATTTCCAAAATTTCAAATAGGTAACGAAACAGTAACGATTTTTGCAGGGTTTATTTGTCCGGCTTTGTCCGCTGTTTGTCTGCCTATCTCACGGGTTCAAAGATACAACACATTTTTTAATTACGCAAATCTCTGAATATAAATGTTTCAGCTTAGGTGCAAGGTGCAAGCTATATATATAGATATATACTTGCACCTTGCACCTATCCGAAAAAAATATGCTGCAAAATTTGGCTATTTAAAATATTGTTCGTTGTTTTGCGAACAACAAATA
>CATJCJ010000050.1 GCA_949738935.1 uncultured Eubacteriales bacterium
CATCAGCTTTCTCCGTGACTTTTTTCGCAGCTACAAGGATTTTTCGGACAGAGAAATTGACACGATTGAGTTACTGCTGATTAAATTATATGAGAAATTCAATATCAGCGATGATACCGATTGGAGCAAAATGCAGCCGACAGATTATCCGATACTCTCGGATTTTTATGAGCTTATAGAAGCGGAATATAAGGCTTTTAATCCGAAAGAGAAAAGCCTTTATACCGCCGAAAACTTGCAGAATATTTGTCTCGGACTGCACTCGCTTTGCAAGGGTGCGGAGAGCAAATTCTTTGACGGATATACAAATATAACGGATAATAATTTCGTGACGTTCGGCGTGAAAGGGCTGCTCCAGGCAAGCAAAAATATCCGCAATGCTTTGCTGTTCAATGTGCTGGCGTATATGTCCGAGCAGCTTTTGAGCCGAGGAAATACGGTTGCGAGCATTGACGAATTTTACCTCTTCCTTACGAATTTAACCGCCGTGGAGTATATTCGAAATTTCATGAAGCGCGTCCGCAAAAAGGAGTCGGCTGTTATATTGGCGAGTCAAAATATCGAGGACTTTCTCGTGGAAAACGTTCGTGAGTTGACAAAGCCGCTGTTCTCGATCCCGACCCATCATTTTCTGTTTTATCCCGGCACTATTGAAAAGAAAACGTATATGGATACACTCCAAGTTGAGGCTTCGGAATATGCGCTGGTTCAATACTCGCAGCAAGGAGTGTGCCTTTACAAATGCGGCAATGAACGTTACTGCTTATGCGTGAAAGCCCCCGATTTTAAGGCGGCGCTGTTCGGAACGGCAGGTGGTCGATAATGGCGGTATCTCCAACGGTCATAAAACTTATTATCACGGCAGCGACCGATAAGCGCACTTGGAAAGCTCTCGCAATATTGCTTGCTGCCATTTTAATGCCATTGATTCTGCTGATACTCATGCTCGCCGGAATGGTTTCGGGAGTGGAATCCGCAAATAATGATCTGCTCGATTACTGTTTTAAGGGCAGTTCTATTTCACAGGAATTCACCGATGAACAGCAAGAAATTATTGATAATATGCGCTCGTGGCTCGGCGAGTTGGACGAGGTTATTATCGAAAAAGAAAATAATGACGAGGATAGCAGCCTTGACGGAAACATGGTCAGGGCTGCGTTTTATTGTCTGAATTTTAGCGGCGAACTCGGCGAAGATTTCGATTACGAGCAGTTCTGCGAGTGCTTTGACGGGCTGTCATTTTATCAGCTTGAAACGGCTCTGCAAGTGGTTTCGGAAAAGTTTCCGCAGTATGAGATGACCGGTAATGCAGCCCAATATATTAAAACGGTTTACGATTATTTGAACGGAGGAACATAATGGCTGAATTTGATTACGACAGCAAAAAGTACGTCGGCGCGACTGCGGAGGACTGCAAGGTGATCCATCTTGCGCTCTCCGAGGGAAAGAATCTGACGATAGACAACAGCGGACGCGTCTGCGACGATACGGGTCGGTGGATCGCCGATGGAAAGGAGCGGAAAAATAATGATTGAAATTGCAATACAGGCGGCAGATACGGACGATGAACTCGTCGCCTATGTTATGCTTCCCGCAAATAAAAATGCGGTTATCGGCGCGATGGACAGGGCGAAAGTATTCGGAGAAACGTTCGTGCACATTGAAAGATGCGACAAGTTTCCCGAGCTGAACGGCTTCGAATTCAACGAAGAACCCACCATTGATGAACTGAATTTTTTGGCG
>CATJCJ010000051.1 GCA_949738935.1 uncultured Eubacteriales bacterium
AGAGATTACAAAAGATGATACGCATATTGGATGGCTTGGAGCATTATTTGTTACTTGTCCTTGTTGTGGTGAGGAGTCAATGGTGGATGAATTAGAAGGAATTACTCTTACTGTTAATAATTTAGAATTTCCAGTTCATTTTAATAGAACAAATAAAGATATGAGGCAGGTTGTAGAAAACAATCCAGAAGAGGTTGTGAAAGAGATAAAACGTGCTATTGCATATTTCAGAAAACATAAAGATGAATATTACTGGTTTACGAGTCATGGAGATTTGTTTGTTGTTGTTTTTAGATATGAGGGCGATGAAGAATATTCTGTTATGGTAACGAAAGATTTTTACGAGACTGAAATACCATTCCAGTTAGAAGATTATAAATGAATTTAAGCAATAAATTCGAGATTTCAAGGCAGAAATATAGTAGGACTATTTTATAGTGGCGTTACGAACAAGCTGAAAAAAATATTCAAATTTTATAGGTTCAGTTTGTTGGGCAATTACTATTAAACTTTGAAGTCTCTTACGAGAATGTTCATCTTGTGGATTGGACTTTTGGTAGGTGGTCAAGTGAATGAAATGTAAGAAGGTGATATTACATAAGTAAACGTCAGGACACACTTTCTCTTGAAAATGCTCTTATCAAATTCACAAAACAAAAAAGAATATATGGATGTGAAGAAATCACAATAGGTTTCTACAATAACGGTCATGGTAATGAAGTTGTTGACTTTATGACTATGGATTCAAAAGGCATTATTAAATGCTATGAGTTAAAAGTAACATTACAAGATTTGAAATCTGATGCTAAAAAGTCATGGTATGGTCATTACAATTATCTGGTTGTGAGCAGAGAATTATATGATAAGGTTTCCGATTGGGATAAATACATACCTAAACATATTGGAATTATTGTTGGTGAGTGTCTGGAAAGCAGAAGAAAAGCACAGAGGCGTGAAGTGTCAACTGAAACAGAGATTATGCTAAAAGAAAGTATGATCCGTAGTATGTTCTGGAAAATGCAGAAATACAAAGATGCTCAGAGTATTGAAAAACAGAAACAGTTGCAATCTAAAATTAAAAGTTTGGAGCGTGAAAAAGAAAGTATAAGAGAAAGAGCATTAAAAGCAGAAAGAATTATTAGTGATTATGAAGCCTATAAGTGGTACAACGATGGTGTTGATATTGATTTGACAGCATTGGCAAAGGAAGAGAAAGAAAAGTATTTAGAGAGCAGGAAAGTATTGGTGTAGATTATGTTATTTTGGATATTTGTTATTTTAGTTATTATTGGTTTAGTTATCATAAAGACAAATTGTATTGATTATTTGGGTGGATTACTTGCCTTAATTGGTGGTATAGGAGTTGTTATTTCTTTGATTATAATGACCCTTGAATATACAACTATTAATCCTTATCTTGAATCAAATAGAGAGATTTATAAAGCACTTACTTATAAAGTAGAAAATGATGTATGTAAAAATGAGTTTGGTTTACTGAGTAAGGATGTTCTTGATGATATTCAAGATTGGAATAAGGATGTTAGATTTTACCAGAATATTCAATATGATTTTTGGCTTGGTATTTATTATCCTAATGTATTCGATGAGTTCAAAACTATTGATTATGAGAGTTATAGTAGATAGGTAGAAATAAATAATCTGTTTTAAAGCAAAAAAGTAATATAGAAAAATAATGCAGAAAGGACAAAGGTGCTGCAGCCGTGAGATGATCATGCCTTTCTGTGAAAAGAACTATTGCAGTATTTTGGAGGAAAAACAAAAGTATCGAATCAGATTGTAAATTATTTAGAGTCTGTTAGAAAAGAAAATCAAGTATATATAGAACCATTTGTAGGTGGCGGTATTATTTGCTCAAAAATGAGTGGTAAAAGAAAAGCTTTTGATTATAATGAATATCTTATTGAAATGTACAAAGCAGTACAAAGTGGATATGAGTTACCAAATTCCGTTAGTGAAGATGAGTATAAATATATAAAAGAACACAAAGATGAAGATAAAGCATTAACAGGATTTGTGGGATTTGGTTGTAGTTTTGCTGGTAAATGGTTTGGTGGATACGCTAGAGACAAACGAAAAAAGTGCGATTTTGCATGTTCTTCAAAGTTGGCTTTATTAAAAAAAATGTCAACAATGATGGATGTTGATTTTCAGTGTGCGAATTATAAAGAATTACATTTTAGTGATTGTTTGATTTATTGTGATCCACCTTATTGTGATACAACACAGGCATATGGTACTGGGAATTTTGATACAAAAGAATTTTGGGATGTGATTCGTATATGGTCTGAAAATAATGATGTTTATATTTCGGAATATACAGCTCCAGATGACTTTGAGTGTGTATTAGAAATTCCAACAAAGATTGATATTAGAAACAAAGATAATAAAATGGAAAAAAGAATAGAGAAATTGTTTAGGTATAAAGGGAAATAAAAATTCATTTCATTTGGAGGCGAAAAGAAATTAAGATTGTTGATTTATTAAAAGATTGTCTATATGACGATTCTGATATGGAAGAATTTAAAAATATTCATCCAAAGCAACTCATAAGTGATCTTATTCCAATTCCTGTATGGAAGATACACTATTCTTATTATACTGCCCGGGGAAATCCTAAAGAAGCAGACAAATATATCTTAGATAATGAAAATGCGTGGGACAGAATGGAAGATCAGTTTATGGATTATGTAGAAGATCAAAACAGAAAGCACCCAGAGAAAAAATTATCAAATGTCAAAATTCTTGATAGTTGTTTAATGGGGAAAGTATATTTAAAACTTGAATAGATTTACATATATCAGTCATAATCGAACCCTGTAATCAGGGTTGTATAGCGAAGAATATCTATATCGCCTAGAATTCCTAGTGACATAAGGCTAAAACATAAAATCTTACGCCATGAGCTAAAATAATTGCTTCTAAGAATAAGATAGACTCCTTTAACAATTTGGTGAAATACTAAGTTAAAGGAAGATTATGATCGAAATATATTGCAAGCTGTAGTTTTGGCAAGGATTCCCTTGCTATGGTTTTAAGAATTTTAGAAGAGAATTTACCCTTAGATGAGGTGATTTTCTTTGATACAGGAATGGAATTTGACTCTATTTATCATAACAGAGA
>CATJCJ010000052.1 GCA_949738935.1 uncultured Eubacteriales bacterium
GCTCTAATGATATTTTTAACTCCAAATTTACCTTTCCATTATCGCTGCCCCTGCTTCTCATTGTGTGAAGCGTTTTCATAAGAACCGAATTAAAGTTTTTCCTTACTTCTTCAAATATCTCATCCGTTATTAAAATTTTATGAGTTTTCATTTTCATCAACCTGCCTCACTATCTTAAAATTGTATTTATCTCCGTACTGTTTTAAAAACAGCTTTCTTTTTATCTTAAACGCCACCGTCTCAACCCCCCTTAACATCTTCCACAACATAAACGCCTTTAGCGACATCAAAGTACTTAAAATCAGCTATGTACTTAACCGCTCTCTCAGTTTTTCCGTTATACTTAAACTTGTCCTGCAATAAAAATTCCGGCTGCAAATCCAGATTCTTTATTAGCTTCGCTCTTTCCATAAGCCTCGATTCTTTATATCTTTCCGCCTCCGCCTTGCTGTCGAATTTTATACCATCAATAACTGTTTTTCTGTTTCCATACTTTCTGTATGACATTTACACAATCCCCCTGAGCCTGTAATTCAAGTGGATATCTTTTCTTATAACCGCTATATTTCCCTCACACATTTCAATAATTCTGCCGCCCAGCGCCTCATCAACGTTTATAAGCTCAAACGGCGTATACTCACTTGAGAAAACTGTCGCCAAACCTTTAAGATTGCGATAGTTTATAATATCCATCATAATCCTCACATCATTACCGTTAACCCCACCGAAATATGTCTTTGCCGATTTAAACAAATCATCAATCAGCAAAACTCTCACATTTCTATAATCATTCATCAGATTAGCGAAATCCTCCGCCGTATCATTTGAGCGATTTAAATTTTTCAGTTCTGTTATTTTTTCTATATATGGCATATATCTTACGGCTATATTACGTTTCATCAGCTCATTGGCTATAGCGATTGTTAAATGTGTTTTCCCCGCTCCGCTTTGTCCAAAAAATCCTATATTCGCGGCAGTTTTTAAGTTATCATCAAACTCATTCACATATCTTACAGCAACATTTTTAAGCTTTCTTGTTTCGGAATTCAACGGCGTATAATTCTCGAATGTTTTATTTTTAAACGCCTCAGCAATGCCGCATTTTTCCAGAATAACCCTGCCTTTTTTCGCCTCAATACAGCCACAGGGCTTAGCCGATTTTGTCTCAGGGTTATAAATATAGCCCATATCTTTACAGATATCGCACTCATAAACAGCTGAGCCTGCTGTTGAAATCATCTTCGGAAATTTCTTTGAGTCCTCCGCTATCTTTAAAGCCTTTTCCATCGGCGAAAGTCTTATTATTTCTCTCACACATGGCATTTTTCCTCACCCTTTCTCTCGCCGCGGCCTCTTTAACCGCCAGCGAAAAATATTTAAAAGACCTGATTTTATCGCCTTCAAACCGTGGCTTATATCTCTCACTCGCAGTTTTCATAACGCTGCCAATAAGCTTCTCGTCCGTTGTAAGCTCCGCTATCTCGCTCATTGCCACAAAATCCAGTGAGTTTACCATTCTGCCGGTATACCGGAAATACAGCTTTTCCATCAGCTTCATAGCTCTCTCAGCAGCGTCATCAGCACTTGGGGAGGTAGTCGGCACATCTTCACCCGCTTCAACACTCGGGGAGGTAGTCGGCACATCTTCACCCGCGCGCGCGTCATCTGCTGCTTTATTAGCATTATTAGCATTTATTATATTTAGTTCTTCTTGTTTCGCTATCGTTTCGCTATCGTTTTCCGAAACACTTTTTACCATTTTGAAGCATTGATATTTTTCATAATTTTTGACAGTAAACAGTGTTCCTTTTGATGTCTCTTTAATCTCTATTCTTTTTTCTTTAATTAATTCATTTATTTTTCTTTTTAAAGTAGCTAAAGAATATTTTTTTAAAGATTTACCTTCTTTGTACTGTAAATCATTAGCTAAATTTCGGTAACTTCTTAAATACTGCCCTCGTTTTAGTTTCGCTCCATCAACAATAATGTTGTCTTTAAAAGCCGCTTTGCCTAAAATATAAAAGAACAATCTAAATTTGATGACATCTCCCCAGAGCCTGCCCTCAAAAATATTTCTGTCAACCAAAAATCTTCCCCCGCTATCCATATTTCACCTCTTTCTGATATTCGGAGGGCTTTCGTCCTCCTCAAAAAACAAACTTCTAAAATCTGAACTTATTAAACTCAATATCCAGGCCCTTTTCAGCCGTCTCAACATTAGTAAAAGGCAGCATATTTTGTATATCTTTTTTAAACAATTCCTTATTACTGTTATTATCACTTAAATGTATAAGAACAACATTATTTGTCTGTCTTAAGTCATTTTCCCTCAGACACGTTTTACAGGTCTCAAACTCCATATAAGATTGAACTATGCGATTTTTATTTGTATGTTCTGTAAAATCAACTGTCTTTTCTTTTATACCTTTAAAGTTAATGAGTCTCAGCCGCTTCAGAATTATTTTTTTCATTTTTTAATCCCTCCTGTTCATTAAGACCAGACAAGTCAATAAATTTTTCAACAGCTTCTATAAGTTTCAATGATATTCTGTTTAAATCCTCATTCCTCAGTTCATTTGCGTCAGCTCTTACTCTCTCCCTGACAATTTGACTTGCAAAAATCTCCTTTTGTTTTTCTATTTTTTCTTTAAGGCAAAAGTTCTCAATCTCCAAATCATCAATTCTTCGTATAAAGTTAAGACATATTTTCTTTAGGCTTTTCTTATCTGATAAATTAAATATTGTTCTGATATCTTTAAACTTCACTTGCTTTTCCCCCTAAAATATGATATTATTATTGTGTTATATTTTTTTGTCCCCCCCGAACGGCTGCCGCCGTCTCTAAGGGGGCTTTTAATTAATTTTTATTCCATTTAACATATAGACTTCTGTCACCTATTTTTTTTACCGCCTTAGGCTGACACAAAAACCAAAGACCATAACCAGATACAGCCAAAACAGCAATCACAAATATAAGCCCTCCGATAAACTCCATACCTCACACCTCCCCTGTGTTTGTTCTTTTAAGTATTCTTCTGTTTCCCATAACTCTGTGTACAATCTCAAAACACTCGCGGCAATCTTTCACTATAAGCCAATTTTGAGGATTAAGATTATATTTTTTTTTAAAACATCTTCTGCTTTTTTGTTGGATTTCTTCCGTGTTTCATTATTTATTTTCCTCCCTGTAACC
>CATJCJ010000053.1 GCA_949738935.1 uncultured Eubacteriales bacterium
AGGAAACCACCGAAGTAAGAAAATTCGTTACCTGCCCAAATTGCGGAGAGAAGATATGGCTATAAAACGATGTCCGGCCAGCATTGATGTTGTAGAGGCAGCAAAAATCAGAATCCGGAACGTATTTCGGAATGGCCTGCCGGTATATATGTCCTTTAGCGGTGGAAAAGACAGCTTGTGCCTGTCACAGCTCGTAATGAATCTGATACAGGCAGGAGAAATCAACCCGGCACAGCTGACTGTGCAATTTATTGATGAAGAAGCCATATTCCCATGCATGGATGAAAAGGTAAGGGAGTGGCGAAAGAAATTTATGTTAGTTGGAGCAAAATTTGAGTGGTTCTGCCTTGAGGTGAAACACTACAATTGCTTTAATGAACTGTCCAACGATGAAACCTTTATTTGTTGGGACAGATATAAAAAAGATGTTTGGGTAAGGCAGCCGCCTTCGTTTGCCATAAGAAATCATCCAATGTTGCATGCTCGTAGAGATGCGTATCAGGATTTTTTACCGAGGGCATACGCAGATGGAATTACAATAACAGGTATTAGGGCTACAGAATCTGTGCAACGATTGCAGAACATTGCCACAACAACACAGTCTGGAAAACGTATTACAAAGAGGTTGCAAATCTTCCCACTATATGACTGGAAGGACAATGATGTATGGCTTTATCTCCTTCAGGAGAAGGTAGACATACCAGAGATTTACTTGTTTTTATGGCAGTCAGGTACATCAAGAAGGAGGTTGAGGGTATCGCAGTTCTTTTCGGTTGACACTGCCAAAAGTCTTGTGCAGATGAATGAGTATTATCCTGACCTTATGGAAAGGATAGTCCGTCGGGAGCCTAACGCATACCTCGCTGCTTTATATTGGGACAGTGAAATGTTTGGGAGAAGCACAACTGCCAGAAGACAAAACGAGATAGGAAAAAAGGAAAAAGATTATAAAGCCGCTCTTTTGAAACTGTTTTCTGACTTGGATGGTAATTTTCCAACAAAGCATAAGAGGCATGTGGCTGAGCAATACAGGAAATTTCTTATGAGAGTATCTGCCATTGCAGACAATAAAGATTGCAAGGCAATTTATGAAGGGCTTATTTCGGGAGATCCGAAATTGCGGACTTATCGTGCCTTGTACCAGCGGATATATGGCAGATATGTCACGGAAGCCAAGAGGAAGGAGGGACTGTGAAATGGACAGAAAGATGTTGAGACCCCTTGGCACTCTCCAATGGGTAGGCAGAGGCAGGGTAAAGCCAAATGATTATAACCCGAACAAAGTATCCAAACAAAATCTGGAATTGCTGAAGCAGTCCATTCTAACGAACGGATGGACGTTGCCGATTGTAGTAAGGCCGGATTATACGATTATTGATGGATTCCACCGTTGGACCGTAGCGGGGGAAGAACCTCTGGTGTCTATGTTAGAAGGAAAGGTGCCAGTTGTCATTGTAGAGCATAAAGACAAAGCTGGAAATATTTACGGTACCGTTACCCATAACAGGGCAAGAGGTACACATCTACTGGAACCCATGAAAGCGATTGTTAAGGAGCTGATAGGTGAAGGCAAGACGGTAGAGGAAATCGGAAAGCAGCTCGGCATGAGGCCGGAAGAAATCTTTCGTCTTTCAGAGTTTTCAAAAGAAGACTTCCTGAGAATGATGATTAAGCCGGATCAAGGTTTTTCAAAAGCGGAGTTCATAACGAAGATTTAATGTTTAGTCAAATAATATTCGTGAGCGACACACACGAGGGGGCATATGCCCCCTCTCTTTCGTTCCCACGAAACACAAAACGAATAGGAGAGAGGTGGTGATATGCCGAGGGCACCGAGCGAAAAAGTTATTGAAGCTGAAAAGCTGTTCAATGATGGTATGGCTATGGTAGAAATCGCAAAAAAACTAGGAGTTTCCGATGGAACCGTGCGCAGTTGGAAGAATAGGTACGGATGGGGAGACAAGTCAAAAAAAAACAAACGCAACGTTGCGAAAAAAGAAGGCAAGAAAAACGCAACGTTGCAAAAGAAAAAGCGTGGCGGTCAGCCTAAGAACCGTAACGCTAAAGGGGGCTCTGGCAATCCAAATCCAAAGCAGAAGATATCTCCCGATGCAGCGGTTAAGCATGGAGGGTATACACCAGTATTCATGGATGCCCTGGATGAAGACGAGCAGGAACTTGTCGGAACCGTTCCAGAGGATGAAGAAAAGTTGTTGTTAGAGCAGATACAGCTTTTCTCCATTCGTGAACGCAGGATATTAAAGGCGATCAATAAATATCGGGAACAAAAGGGAGATGTAGCTGTTGCTGATGTCACCCGATTTGAAAATAAGAGGTTTTTTGATGATAAGGAGGAAGAGATAGAATACAATAGGCGCCAGAAGAAAAAAGTTGAAGACGGAGAAATTCTTCCGGGTAAGCCCTACAGCATACAGACGCATACATCCAATAAGGATATGATCATAGCAAGGCTGGAACAGGAACTTTCCACTGTTCAG
>CATJCJ010000054.1 GCA_949738935.1 uncultured Eubacteriales bacterium
AGAATATTAAATTTTTATAAAAATAAAAAATTATTTTTTGAAAAATATAACTGCTGAATTTTGTGAAATTAGAAAAATTAATAAGCTATTTTTTGAAAATAAAATTATCATTTTATCAAAAATTATTTAGCTTATTTTCACTAAATACCCGCCCTAAAATTTTTAATTAGGCTATCCTACGGACTAAGTTTGCGGTTTATGAATATTAGTGAATTTTTATCGGCGGTTATTTAGGCAAGTTCCCTAAATGGCTATGCCATTCAGACGCTTGCAAGGGGAATACTTCCCCTTTGAACCCCTTTTTAAGCCGCCTTCGGCGGCAAAATAACCCACAGAAATTGAAGTGAAATTTTTAAGGAGTTGATTAAATAGCAAACAGAAAAAGAGATAAAATTATTTCAATCAGACTTACGGAACAGGAATTAAATTTTATCAAAATTGATTTTTGCTGAAAAAGGCATAGAGTTTTATTTTTAAAAATGTTTCAAAATTGTAGCCGTCTTTTTTAATAAAACCCAAGCAAAACGCCGGAATTGTGACAATCATTGTCGCGTAGGTCGCTAAGTCGGAGTTTATATTTTTTAATAAAAGAAATGTGGGAACACCGCATAATAAAGCAATTCCACCGCATACAAGCTGTCTTATTGAAAGTCCGGCAATAATACTTTCCTTATAATCCGCAATTTCTTCGAGTACTCTTACTTCTATTGACATTTTGTAAACCTCCTTATAGCAATTCCGGTAAATTAAGAAAAAAATATTTTATTCAAAATTTTAGCGAAAGGAGTTTTGTCTTTTAAACGCCGAAAGCGTAAAGAAATATTGAATAAAATGTTTTTTTCTTTCTCATATTCATTCTGGAATTGTGTTATACGGCGTTCATAACTTGCTTTATAATTTTACCGCTTGAAAATATCGATACAGCCAAAGCCGCCGCATACAAAATATTTTGCAGTAAGAACGAATTAATAAATTCGCTGACATCTATTGATGAATCATATGCTCGCACAAATGTACTCATTAGTGCGTTATAAATAAGAAAGCAAGCTATAATTGCTGAACCTTGCAGACACACCGCCGTAAAAGTTTTAAGATAGTTTATAGCCGTTTGCCTGAAATCCGGTGACGCTAAAGTCGCGAGAGGAATAGGAGCAAACAACAGTAAAATCCACAATTC
>CATJCJ010000055.1 GCA_949738935.1 uncultured Eubacteriales bacterium
ACTATAGAGAAAAAGAGGGATTGTTTCTTGATAGTTATCAGCGAATGGGTGCATATAGAACACCAGTGTATAAATTACAAAATGGGGAATGTTTACTTCAAGCTAATATTGAATACTACGAATCAGTTGAATCTGGAGAAATAATAAATCAAAGTTTCATTATCAACGATAAAGAAGTGTCCCTTGATGATTATGTCAATGAACTGAAAAAGTGGAAACTTAATACATATTTTACTGAACAACATCCTGAATATAATATAGAAAATGACAATTGGAAAAGCTTACATTATTCAGATGGATATAAAATAACAGAAAGCAACATAAATATAATAAATAATTTAAAATCAGAAAACATTAAACAAAACAAAGGAACGGTAAGCATAGAAGATGGCTACTTAAATGTTAGAGAATCTCCCAACACCAAAGGAAAAATAATTGGTAAATTATATAATAGTGATGAAATAATTATTGAAGAAATGAGTGAAGATAATAAATGGCTGAAAGTTTTTAAAGGAGATATTAAAGGATATGTTTCAAAGGAGTATATAAAAGTTAAGGAGTAAAGAAATGAAAAAACGGAAGTTTAAAATTATATGTAACATAATGATAATAATAAGCTTTTTATCTGGATGTTCAAGTGAAACAAAAAAAGTTGCTTTAAGTGATAGTGAGGGAATATACATATATGCAATAGATAAATTTTATAACATAAGAAATGAGAAAATTGATTCAAATGGTACAGCATATAAAGATAATCTAAAATATAAATGTGAAAAAGATTTTGCATATCCTCAATTGTATTACTTATATTTAAAAGACAAAAAGTTTGATGGAAATTATCATCATCGTTATTTAAGTTCAGGAACTTATGAAATAGGTAATGACAATGAGTTTATTCTTAGTCATCAACAATTGTCAGTTGTGGATACATTAAGGAATATGAATTTAACTGTATCTATTAATGATGAACCATATGAAGATTACAGTGCGAATGCATTGATGGAATTTATGAAAAAAGCAAATAAAAATAATTTTATGACACATATGGCAAAAAGATTTTTCTTATCTACAAAGGAATTTATACATTCTCCATATTTAAACGAGTATAATGAGGGATATTGTAATTTATTGCCTGAATATTGCACAACAGTTTATTTAAAAGATAAATTTATAGTATCTAAACAAAAAGGATATTCGTTTGATGAAATTACAAATATAAATGACTTTTCGTTAAAGTTTGATGATTCAGAGATAAATGATAAGTATTGTAATATGAAAATAAAATTTAATAGTGATGGTACATTTGAAATAGATTCGTGTAATGAATATGAAGGATTTAATGGAACTTGGGAGTTATTATATAATCATCTTTTAATAATATTTACTCCTTATTTAGGTGATAAAGGCACAGTAAGTATGCTTTATTTAGATTTTGACACCAAAGAAATATATTATCCAATTTTTATTAGGGAAGATGATTTTAATGGAGATATAAAAAAATTAAAAGACTTAGAAGAACAATTAAAATCATAATTTATTATAGTAAAAAATAAAAAGGAGTAAAAAAGTATGAAAAAACGGAAATTTAAAGTATTGGGAACGTGTGGAACAATGTTATTGGTTGGTTTGTTATTATCAGGCTGTGGGAATGACAATAAGTTGATTATTGGCAAATGGAGAACAACAAGCCAATATACACAAAATAAGACAATAACTATCTATGAGGGCGGTAATTGTACTATAAATAGTTATGATTATGATGGAATGGGTACTTGGAGTATATCAGGAAACACATTGTCCATATTGGGTACAAATGCATTAGTTTGGGAACCTGATTCTTTAATAGGAAATTTTTCAGTAGATAATAATACATTAACATTCACTAATGTTAATGTAGATGCTAAGCGGACAATAGATGAAATAATTTATGAGAGAGTGGAGTAAAATAGCATGAAAAAGGGAAGCGGAATTATATTAACCATTACGGGATTATATGGAATGTTTATTTCATGGTATATGGTAATTACTGGTGAAGTGGAAGAAGGTGAAATGGAAGTAAAACTACTAACTATTGCATTGATTTCAATAGTTATATTGGTTATAGGAGTATATAAGATTCATAACAATCGGAATAATGATTAACTCCCTAAAACATAATAGTCAAAAAAATTGTGTATGTTCTTTAAAAACATACACAATTTTTTTGCACTGTATCTATTAAGGAGTTAAGATTAATTATACTCGCTTTGCTCGTCAAAGCTTTCAAGAAATTCAATGCGTTTAGTAATTCTGGGGTGACTTGCAATCATTTTTTGAATAATTGTGCTGTTGTCACCTAAAGAAATTTTTTCAAGTAAGTATAAAGCTTCAATCATATCATTATCATAACCTAAATCATAAGCAAATTTATCAGCTTTAAATTCATTTTTTCGGCTGTCTTTCATAGTAATAATTTGAAATCCGAAAGACAGAAAAAATATAGTAGCTTCTAATAAAAATTTAAGAAATCTTATAATAAGACTTAATATATTTCTTTTACCGCATAAAAGTTTTAATAAGTACTCCCAGAAAAGCAACATTAATTTATATATAAAAATTATTAATGTAAAAATTCCATTTCCAATAACGGCGTATAAGCTAGCTGTTGTATTTTCATAATTTATGTGTGCTATTTCATGAGATAAAATAGCTTTTAATTGTTCTTCTGAAAATGTTTTAATTGCCCCTTTTGTAACTGCAATTGTTTTTCTGCCTATAGCCATGGCATTAACTGTCATATTGTCAATTATGCATATTTCAATTTTATTTAAGTATTTATTTATATTTTTTGCTTGTTCAAACACTTCTTCAAACAGCGGTAAAATATACTCCTTTTCTTTTGAAGTTTCCAGCGGTCTGACATTATTAAGAAGTCGCAGTAGTTTTTCACCTGCGGGAGAAAAAGCAATTAAAATTGATATTATATAAATACATAATAAACATATAAATGATTTAAAAGTACTGCCAAAAAGATGAAAAGATAAATAAAAGTAAAAAGCAGTACAGAAAAAATAAAGCATATTATTTCCCCAGAAACATAATATATCATCAAGAATTTCAAAAAAATGCTCTTTAACATATGTAAAGTATTTCATATTATCTCCTTAAAACGGTTTACAAATATTTAGTTTACTGTGAAAATTTAAGTCTCTTGAAAGAAAGATTCCTTTTCCCGTCTGTAATTTCTTTATATCATCTGGGTGATACAAAAACTCTCTTACATTTCTCGCAGAGCCTAAACCAGTTTGTAT
>CATJCJ010000056.1 GCA_949738935.1 uncultured Eubacteriales bacterium
ACTTTGACGTCAAGAAATCTTTCATAGAAATCCACGGATTTTTCAAAATCCTTGACAATAAGGTAAACACTGCCTAAATGAAGCGGATTTTTCTTTTCAGTATACTCTTCGGATTTATTAAACAGAATGGCATCGGTGGAAACGTCAAAAAGCTTGCTCATTGTTATAATCTTTTCCACGTCCGGAATTGCCTGACCGTTTTCCCATACTTAAGGATACCACAAAAGTTCTTTAATCAATCTTCCCGACAAAGCGGTAAAAGATCTCTATTTCCTGCGTTCTGCTGCCGTTTTCGTCCTTAACCGCCTCGTGAACCACGATTTTGTCAATCAGTTCGTTAAGCAGCGGTGCGTTAAGCTCCGTTAGTTCGGTGTACTTGCGGACGAGAGACAGCCACTTTTCTGCTCCATCGGTGTCTTGTGCTGATTTGTCAAGCTTGGCTTGGAGTTCGCACTTCTTATTTTCAAGCTGTGTTTGCTCCTCTTGATACTTCGCCGAGAGCATCGCAAAGTTGCGGTCGGTAATCGCTTCTTTCGCCCTGTCCTCATACATTTTGACGAACAAGTTATCAAGTTCCTGCAGACGTTTTTCGGTTCTCGTCAGCTCTTTTTTGGTACTCGCAGTCTCTTTTTCTCTTTGCTTATCGCCGCTTTTCAGCAGACGTTGAAGCAGTTCTTTATCATCTTTTTCGTGAGCCTGAGAGATCCAATATTGCAGTCTGCCAAGCACAACAGCATATATCACATCATACCGAATGTAGTGCTGTGAGCACTTGTCCTTTCCATACTCGCTGTAGGTCGTGCAGAAAAAACATTTCTTTTCCTTTCGGGTAGCCGTTGCATTGTTGTGCATATACCGAAGTCCCCAACCGCAGTCCGCACATTTCAGAAGTCCTGCGAAAATTTGTGGTTCTCCACTCTTTGCAGGTCGTTTTCAGCTGTTAATATGCGCTTGCGCCTGCTCCCAAAGCTCCATTGAGATTATGGGTTCGTGAGTGTTTTCTACAATGAACCACTCGTCTTTGGATTTGCGAATTTTCTTTTTGTTTTTGAAGGATATGGTGGTCTGCTTGTTGTGAACACTGTTGCCGATATACACCTCGTTGGATAAAATCGTTTTTATGTTTGCTGTTGTCCACTGATGCTGCTTGCTCTCGGGCTGACCCTCAAAGATGTGTGCAAACGTTCCGTATTTTTGGTAGTTCAACCATGCCGGCGTGGGTATGTGCTCATCATCAAGTATACGCCGTATTCTGCCTGCTCCGACTCCATGCGCTGCAAGATCGAATATCTTTTCGACTATCCACCTTGTATCCTCATCGGGAATGATTTTCCCCTTGATTTCGGGATGCTTTTTGTAGCCGATTGGAGCATACGCTCCATAATGCGCTCCACCTAAAAAGCGGGTTTTCATGGCTGCCTTGACCTTTTTGCTGGTCTGGCGGGCATGCATTTCGTTTAGGATATTAAGGAACGGTGCTATTTCACTCTCACCTTTTTCACTGTCTACACCATCGCTGACTGCTATGTATCTGACACCTTTTGACGGAAAGTAGATGTCGGTATACTGTCCTGTGAGAATGTAATTTCGTCCGAGCCTTGACAGATCTTTCGTGATAACACAGTTGATCTTTCCGTCCTCAATATCATCTATCATGCGCTGGAAGCTCGGTCTGTCGAAGTTCGTTCCCGACCAACCGTCATCAACATATTCGTCAACTATCCTGAGGTTTTGCTCTTTACAATACTGTGTCAAAATATCACGCTGTGTTCCTATGCTGCCGCTTTCGCCTTTCAATTCATCATCACGGCTGAGTCTTAAATAAAGTGCTGTGTTATATTGTTGTTTCATTTATTTTTACCTCCTGTTATGAAACAACCCGCATTACAACACATTGCTTACAACTGCATTATACCATAATGCGGGCGTAATGTCTATGATTTTTTCAAAATTTATCCTGCCATTTCGGTGCGTTTCTCGTACTTGATTGCGCTCTCTACAAGGTCAAGGGCTGTCACTTTTGTTTCGGCAAAGTGTTCCTTGATCTTTATTTTTGTCTTGCCGCTGATGTAGTAGAGTACGTTATCTATCACCGAAAACCCGTCTTTTACAGCATCTGAGTTTCCGTTTTCAACCTCTCCTCGTCTGCTAAAAAACAGCAAGCATGATTTGAAAAATATTTTCATTCTGTTAAACTTGGTCATATATCTTCCTCCATAAAATCATAATCATCTATCGTGTATTCGTTGACATAGGTATCCTCATAAGTGCCTTTGGCTGATATTTTTTGCTCTGCAAACTCCCGATTATTTCTTGCAATGAGATCGTCAAGATTTATTTTTCCACGAGTTCTATGGACATTTCGGATCGCCTCTTTTCGATATTCCTCCATGACTTCGGGAGGAATATCCGCCAGCTCCGACAGTATCATAATTATCATTTCAACCTCAACAGCATAGCGGAAAAGTCCTTTTGAGATTTTGGCAACTCCTGCTTCGCTGCCCTTGACGATCTCATCGGCAAGCTCTTTGGCGATAATATTTTTCTGTCTGCCAAGCTCTAAATCGGAGATGTATTTTTGGATAGCCGACGCTATAAACTCGGAACGTGATCTTGAGTTTTCTGTTGCGTACTTCTCGCAAAGCTGAAATGTTTCTTCGTCTAAGCTGATACTTGTCTTTTTTACCATTTTTACCTCACTTACCTGCGGTGTTACTTTTTTGTGTTGCCGCATATCCCTTTGTTGTCGCATTTATGGCTCTTTTTCTTTTGCTTTGACACCTATGTTTCACACTTTAGATATTTTTTATGTCGTTTTACATTTTCAAGAATGGCTTTACAATGCGGTCGGCTTTGCCGTCCGCTGTGACCGCAGCACCGCTGCTTTAACCTGCATCGGAATCATACCCCACATATCCGTCTGAAATAACTGTGAAATATGGGCGATTTCATCTTGCATTTTACTCTGAATTTGCCCTGCTCAAACTCTCGCAGAAACGGCTCAAATTTCGCTCCAACCGGGACGGTCGAGCAGTTACCCTACATGGGGGCAAACTCTGCACAAATCTGCGCACACGCCCCCGCTTGTGCTTTGATGTTACCGTCACCCGTTTGACGTTTCTACTGTCACCCGAAAAGTTGCCGTCACCCGATAAATCAGCGTTATGAAAGGCTTTGTCAAGATCGGGTGACGGTAAGTCGGTAAAATCAGAGGGGCATATTTTTACTGTCACTACCGTCACCCGACAGTAATTCCAATCGAATTCTTCTTGCTCCGTGACTGCGTTCTGACGAGAACTTAATTCCGTAG
>CATJCJ010000057.1 GCA_949738935.1 uncultured Eubacteriales bacterium
GATATTGCGCTTTTTGTCAAACATTACTTCCGACATTATGATTTTTGAGCGTGGCAAGCCATGAATGTGTTCAAGTATTATACTTGCTGTGCTGTCCTTGCCGCCGCTCCAGCTCTGAAAATATAGCATTATATCACTTCCCACAAATCTTTCATACTCTTAAGTTTCCTCCCGCACATCTCCGACAGATTTGCCCTTACAAGCGCCTCCGCGAAGGGCGGCGGAACTGCGTTTCCGCACCGCGCGATCTGCTTCGTTCTCGGATAAGCTTTCCCGGTATAATCATGGTCGATTATATAATCGGCGGGGAAACCCTGCGCGTTATACAGCTCCCTCGGTTCCAACATTCTCATTCCGATATCGGCAATAAAATAATTCTCCCCGTTTATCTCCAGAAGCAGAATTTCATCGTCTTCTATGTGGTATTCGCAAAATTTATTAAGCAGCTCCCGCACCTGCTCCCAATAAAAAAGATTTGCCCCATGACCGTATTTTACAATATTCGTCCGAATTTCCGCGAAATGCCCTCCGCTTGTACATTCCGTGGGCAAAGGCTCGGTAAGCGGCTTACAATCCATATTGCGTCTGAGTACGCACAAATGGCTTTCAACAAGTGCATTACGTTTTACCTCTGAGAGGCTTTTTTCGCTGTGGTATTGCGTTAAATACGGAGCCATTAAAGCGTTATGATCTACCGCAGTAACCGTTCCTAAAGGCTCGGAAATATCACTGCCTACTATCCCGCTGAAATATTTCTGCACCGACGGTACGGCAATATAATGACTTCTCACGGCTGTAACGGTGGATAAAGGTTCGCCAGCGCATTCGGGAGGGTTATCAAATTTACAGTTGATAATAAACGGCTTTTCCGCTTTTATCGTAAATTTGTCAAGGCCTTTTGCAATTCTTCGCAAGGTATTTTCGGCCAGAGATTTATCCCTCTCAAATATCGATTTGCAGGTAATCGACCAGTCAATACATTCTGCCGCCGTTCTGTAAGGCAAAAGCCCTTTTTCCTCACCGTGCGTAGGCTTCGGGAACACTATCGGCTTACCGTCGCATCTGGCAATAAGGAAAAACCTTTTCCGAATGGTCGGAGCGCCATAATCACAGGCTTTAAGCTCCCGCCAATCCACATCATAGCCTTTTTGCCTAAGCTGATATACGAAGCTTCGGAAGGTCTCTCCCGTATGTTCTTTATCGCGCCTGCCATCCTTGCCGAGCCGTCCCCATGTCACAAATTCGGGAACGTTTTCGAGGATTATAACCCTCGGTCTTACCGTTGCCGCCCACCTTAACGCTATCCATGCAAGCCCTCTCACATTTTTGCTTACGGGTTTGCCGCCTTTTGCCCGGCTGAAATGCTTGCAATCGGGAGACAGCCACATCAGCCCCACCGGACGTCCCTCGCATATTTCGACGGGGTTTACGTCCCAAACGCTTTCGCAATAATGCTTTGTATTTGGATGATTCGTCTTGTGCATGAGGATAGCATCGGGATCATGATTTATTGCTATGTCCACGGGGCGGCCTGTTGCGAGTTCGATCCCCGTTGAAGCTCCGCCGCCTCCCGCGAAATTATCTACAATCAATTCCCGAGAATTTTCTGATACCCTCTTGACATTTCCATCAATCAGTGTTATACTTTCATTGAAAATTATCTCGCTTGCGCTTACCTCGGCTCCACCCGAGGCGGGCGCTTTTTCTTTTA
>CATJCJ010000058.1 GCA_949738935.1 uncultured Eubacteriales bacterium
CGATAGTTTTTGATTATCTTTATTGTTTCGCTTTAAAATAATAAAATCAAGTTGTAATTTAAATAAAAATATGATATAGTAAAATATATATTATCAAAATTTAACCATTTGAGATACTCAAAACATACATTTACATTAAATACCATCTTAATTTCTAAAATCAGTTTTGAATATCTCTATTTTATTACTGAAAAGAGGTGTTATTATTGGCAGGAAAAATCAAAACGATGATTGACAAAATCATCACGGAAAAATCAAAAGGAAATCCAACAATAGCGAACTGCACTCGCACAAAGCTTATTTTAAAAGGCATAGCCGTAGACAAATACACGTCTTCCTCTCCAGATGAGCCCGAGGTTATGTCAAACATATCAAGAATTGCCAAAGAATTTGGTGTAACATTATAATTAATCCAAGAAAAACGAAAGGAGTTTGGTTAAAGTGTCTATAAAGGCCATTTCAGTTAAAGCTTCCGATTCAATCGAGGCTGTTTCTAAATTTAAAGACAAACTTGGGGATTTTTCCCCAAATTTTATATTATTTTTCTCGTCAAGTTTTTATGATTCCTCAAACCCGGCAAAAGCGCTCAGCGACGCCTTTCCAAATTGTCAGGTTATAGGCTCAACTTCTCACAGCGAATATTGTAATAACGAATTCAATTCCTCATCAATATCCTTTATGGCAATGGATAAAGACAGCATTAATGACGTCTGCGTAAAAGTAATTGAAAATACAGACAGTGACGCCCCTGATTATATCACTCCAATAAAAGAGACTCACAGCTATTTTGGAGGATACGACAACATTTTGGAAAGTTTTGATAAATTCGTTGGAATTGTTTTGTTTGAGTCAAGTCCAAAATCAGAGGAATACGGAATGGACAAAATCGGAACACAAACAGACATTTTATATGTAGGAGGTTCTTCTTCCGAAATGAACGGAACCTCAAGAGTATACGCGAACGGAAAAAGCTACAAAAACGCGTCTATCTTAGCCACATTAAAAACAGTCAACGGATACAAAATAATCAAAACTCAAAGCGCTGAGGTATTCTCAGAAAAAGGCTTGACTGTTACAAAATCAGACGTAAAAAACCGTATTATGTACGAAATTGATAATCGGCCCGTGGCTGATGTTTACGCTGAAGTTCTTGGAATTAACAAAGACGAGATAGGAGATTACTTTGTCTCAAATCCATTAGGAGTTTTAGCGAACGGCGAAATATTCATAAGAACATTTAATGAGATTAAAGAAAACGGAATTACTCTGCATTGCGGAATTCCCGAAGGCACCGTAATAAATGTCTTAAAAATAGGAGACATAATAAACGACACAAAGAGAGATTTAGATAATATCATAACCAAAAAACCGGCCGGGGTAATTAACTTCAACTGCCTATACCGTACTTTAGAGATAACAAATAAAAATCTAATTCCTAAATACTGTGATTTATTTGGAAAATATACAAGTATAGGTTTTTCCACCAACGGTGAGGCTTATCTCGGCCATATAAACGAAACATCAACAATGTTAGTCATAGATTAAAAAAATAAGAAAACCTTGGAGCAAAGCTCCAAGGTTTTCTTATTTTTTTAA
>CATJCJ010000059.1 GCA_949738935.1 uncultured Eubacteriales bacterium
CTGTATTGTGGAAAAACATAGATGACTTTTATATTAGGTTCGCTCTCATTCTAATATATACAGGCTTTAGGATAAGCGAGCTTCTACAAATAAAAACTAAAAACGTAGACATTGAAAACGGTTCTGTAAAAGGAGGTTTAAAAACAAAAGCCGGAATAAACCGTATTGTGCCGATTCATAAAAGAATACAGCCGTTTATTGAGGAATTATACAACCCTGAAAATATTTACTTAATACAACAACAACGGAAAACCTTTTAAATATCAATCTGTAAAAATTAATTTTATCAACGCTCTCAATAAACTTAATATTAAACATCCCCCTCACGAATGCCGTCACCCGTATGTCAAGCTCACGCTAAAAAATCTTTAAAATATTTTTCAGATAAATTCCTGCACTTTCCAAACAACTTCGACTCTGTTATTGGGATAAATAAAAACCTTGTCAATTAATAAGTCGCTTAATGTTTGACTAAATATACTTTCAGTTGAGATAATATCGGAAACATTTTTTAATGTTGTCACATTATCTTTTTCACTCTTTAGCATTTCTGTTTGAAGTGTAATTTCAGAAAGGAAATGTTTAAGGCTGTTTACTTCATTATCATATTCTCATTATATATCGGCAAATCTATTTCTTTAAGTAGCAGTTTTTCATACAAATCACGTTTGTTTTTGTAACAACCTTCTATTAACTTTTCACTATCGATTATTTTCTGAATATTTTCATCATAACCTTTTGCATTACTCAAATTATTATAGTAAACGTAAGCATTTTTTACATAAAATAATATTAATATGTATAGGTATTGCTCTGTATAACCATCTATTTAGTAATAGTCATAAAGTACAAATAATAACTGCGTTTAGTATAGTATTCAAAAGAACAGCGATTTTTTTGAAATTATATCAAATAATAGACTATGCAGTTCGCTTTCTTCAATTTTTAATTTGTAACAAGGAGCTTTTTCATTAGCTTGAATCCGCAGAGTTCATCAAATGTCAATGAACTTTAAACGGCATAACTACGTTATCATTGAGTTATAAAGCTGTTTAAATCTTCTTCACCCAATGGGTGAGAAGATTTAGCACTGAAAATGTGCTCCCAATAATGCAACCATGCGATTTATTAGGATCCACAACAGTTTGAGTTCTGCAGAAGCAGAATTAGCTAAAGGATATCGGCAATTGAAAACAGAACTTTTTAACTCTCTCCTTTCCATAGTGTGATTGCAGCAACCGCATATAATCTTGCTTCTTAAAGGATAAATATGCTTTTTCTTATTATCGCACTTAAATGTTCTTCTTATTTTTTATGCTATTTCAAAATCCTCTTTGCTTATAATTGCCCGATGATGTTCGGGTATCTTAATCCAATCGCTCTTATCTTTTAATCTTTGCCTGCAGTCGCCTACCTTTTTGTTACTGTGCGTTTACATATAATACCTCGCATAGCGTTCATCGGTTATCATTCTCGTAATTGTTGATGAATGCCATATATGACCATTTCTTGAAACATCATAATTTCCTTCGCCCTTTTTTGCTTTAAATTCACCGAACGTTGGTATATTTTTTTATATAAAATCCTGACTATTTGAACGTTGCTTTTGCCTTGTAAAATAAGCTGAAATATCATTTTTCCAATTCTTGTTTTTTATCGAAAACAACGTTTGATTTTTCTTGTATTTTCTCAAAAACAATTCTGAAAAGAGTTTTTTCAGCTATATAAGCAGACGGACAGGTTTTCTCAGCTATTCTTTCATTTGCAAGACAGTGAAGACTGTATTTATTACATCTGCAATCCCTCTGTCTGTGAAGATTTCTTCCGCAATGCCCGCAGAATATTTTGCCCCTAAATATATTTGGCGTATAAGGATTTACAGAATTATTTTTATATTTATCAGCAACTTTTTTATTATAATTATTGACCGCTTCAAATATTTCTCTGCCGATAATAGGCTCGTGAGTATTTTTTACTATTACCCAATGTTCCTTTGATTCTTTGTTTTCATTATGATTTATCGTTTGAGTTTTTCCTTGCACAATGTCGCCTGCATAACATTCCCTTGATAAAATACTTTGTATTATTCTTGTCTGCCGATTTTCTTTTCCTAATAAGTTTTTGTAATTTATAATGCCTTTACTTTGAGCGTATCTGTCGGAAATCATAATCTTAGCTTCATTCAGATTTTTTACTATCTGATTATAGCTTACGTCCTTATATCTCCACCTAAATATCTGCCTAACAACCTTTGCCGCTTCCTCATCAATACAGTTATCAGGCGCTTTTATATATCCGTATGGCACTCTCGCTCCAATAAATTCACCGTTTTTCATACTTTGACGAGCCTGCACCTTAATTTTTCTGCCAATATCAATAGAATAGGCTTCATTTATCATATTCTTTATGGGAAGCATTATTCCTTAACTGTCCTTATTATTGGTATCAAAATCATCATTTACGGATATAAAACAAACCTTATTCAGCGGAAAATATTTTTCGATGTAATAGTCGGTATCAATGGAATTTCTTTCGAGCCTTGACAAGTCTTTTACCATTACACAATTGATTTTCTTGTTTTCTATATTGCTTATCATACGCTCAAACTGCGATCTTTCAAAATTTGTTCCCGTTGTTATGTTGTCAATTTAATAGTCGTCTTTGATACAATTTAATTTTGCCCCTATACTTTTTAATTTTATCCTCAAAGGACATATGCGCACACTTAGTCTAAAACTGCATAAATATAAGAAAAATTGAACTGTTATGCTGACAGTTCAGTTTTTATACAAGCGCTTTCATAAAAACTTTATAGTATTTTATAGATATAATATCTTACTTATGAAATATTTTTTCTGAAACCCTTAAAAAAGCGAAAAATTTTATTAAATGTGCGCATATGCCTCAAAGGGTGTAGACTTAAATCGTATCTAATACTAATCTCAGATTAAATTATAGCTAAAACTGTATAAAAACAAAAAAATATTTTACGAGTGCGTAAGCACTGTCGGGCAGCAAGCGAATTGCGAAGCAATTTGCAGCCCGTACAAGTAAAATAAATTTTTTTGTTTCATATGCTCCAATATATGTTATATCCACTTTTTAAAATGAGATTAGTATAAAAACATTGTACATTGCTATATTTACTTTTATCCTTTTTAATATTAATTCCCAATTATTATATTGAAAACAAAATTTAATTTGTTACTATTCTGACACAAATATAATATACCTTTGTATTGTTACCGTGAGTAGCTTTCCATACATAAATATTGTTTATTGGCTGTTCAATTACATTTAAATCATCTAATGACAATTCAACAGGAAATACCGCTTCAGTCCTTA
>CATJCJ010000060.1 GCA_949738935.1 uncultured Eubacteriales bacterium
TACGATTTTCTACATTTGGATTGTCAAATGCTGTAGAAAAAATCTTCTTTGCATTATTTGTCTGAAGTTGTTGAATACACATAATTATTTAAAGCCCCTGAGGAAAGGCTATAAGCCCATGTTACCGACCGGCGCCTAAAGACGCCGGTTTTCACATACGTTCAAACCTATTGTCTTTGACTCTTTCGCCGCCCCTAAAGGAGCATTTGTACTACCTGCTTATCCCTTGAAGGGATCTTCATATTCTCTCACTCTTAATTTATCAAGGGTTATATCATGTTTCTCTCGTTCTTGAATATATTTTTTTACTGTCGCATCATTTAGCCCTACTGTACTTACATAATATCTTTCTGCCCAAAAATGTCTGTTTCCAAACTTATATTTCAAGTTTGCGTGTCTATCGAACATCATCAACGCACTTTTACCTTTCAGATATCCCATAAAGCTTGACACCGATATTTTTGGTGGTATACTAAGTAGTAGGTGGACATGATCTGGCATCATATGTCCCTCGATTATCTCTACCCCTTTATACTTACACAAAATTTTTATTATATCTATCAAACTTTTTCTGTACTGATGGTAGATTACTTTTCTTCTATATTTAGGTGTAAATATTATATGGTATTTGCACAACCATTTTGTATGTGATAAATTATTTGCTTTATTTGCCATAAAATTCATCCTTTCAACAGCCTAAAGACATTATTTTAAGATGAATGTGTAACCTATCATTGACACCTCAACAGTTTGTACTGTTCCCTTAAAGGATTTTTATTGACATTTTAGCGGGAACTATGCTATAATTTTTGAAAAAGCATAACCAAAATTTCTCTTTCCGTTTACAAAATTATCGTTCGAAAGAAGTGGTTAATCGTTAATAGTAACTGCTTTACAAAATGCAATTTATAACGGCAATGAACGTTTTGGAAGGCTTATTTTGCATAATCCAAGCCCCGTTTGACGAGGTGAAAATGTAGACTTATAGAAATCCAACGATACCCTTATAAAAAACGGTATAACTAAAACTCAAAGGAAAGAGGACACGATATGAAAATCTTAAAGACTGTTAAAGGCAAGCTGCTTGGTCGAATTTTATCGGTAATTGTAATCGGCATTGTTGTAATCGGCGTTTTAGGTAGCTATCTGAACTTCCATAGCACTCAAGCAATGCTTGAGACCACGCTCTCTGAGCTTGCGCTTCAGACGAGTGTACGCTTGGAGAACCGCCTGTCCCGTTATGTGGCAATTGTAAAAGAAATAGGTATGGATACACGTATGGGCGATGATTTTACTGTAAAAGAAAAGCTTGATTTTCTGCAAAAAAGAGCTGATACCTATGGCTTCTCCGAACGTGGCTATATTGATAAGGATGGCTGGGGATACGAAACTCCTGATGACGTAATTGATTACAGAACAGATCATTGCTACATAAAAGGTATGGGTAACGAAGAATTTGTGTTTGGCCCACAGGACATCGGCGGCAGACCAATTATATACTTTTGCGCTCCCATAAAAAAAGACGGATACAATAACGGTGAAATTATCGGTGTTGTTTATTTCGGTATTGAGAGTTCTATGCTTCACGACATTATCGATGAAATTCATGTAGGTCAGTCGGGTAGAACCTACATTATGGACGAAAACGGTACATATATCGCCTGTATGGACCAGAAATACGTCGACGAGGGAATGAACAACGTTAATCACACTCACAAAGACAATATTGAGTTTGACTGCCGCAGCGAGCTTGAAAATCAGGCAATTTCAATAACTGACCCCAACAGCACCGTATTCGGTCAAGTCAGCGGCGGCGGTGTTGACAGATATCTTGCTTATTCTTTGATTGGCGGTACAGACGGTTGGGTAATTGGAGTCACAACCGAAGTTAATGAGTGGATGAGCGATACCATATTCGCTATCGTTATTACGATTATTGTAGGTCTTGTTATTATTGCGGCCGCAATTATTATCTGTATTGTCACTGCGAACGGCATTGCGTACTCGATTAAAAAAACGGTTGGCGTTATGAACGATGTGGCTTCAGGCAACCTTAATGTCAGTGTTAAACACACGTCCGATGATGAAACAGGTCAGCTTGCGGACTCAATCAACAGTACAATAAACTCATTAAACGCTTATATGATAGAAATTTCGCGCCTTTGTAAACAGCTTGCGGACGGTAACTTTAACATTCAAAGACAGATTGAGTTCAGCGGCGATTTCGTAAGTATAATTGAAGCTCTGAACAACCTTGCATACGGACTGTCAGATACTATGCGACAAATTGATATTTCTGCTGCGAATGTTAATCAAGGCGCTGAGCAGATTTCCAACGGAGCTACGTCTCTTGCGTCTGGAACCACCGAACAGGCTTCTTCTATCCAGGAGCTTGCAAGCATTATCTCAACACTTAAGGATAAAGTTGATACTAACGCAAAAAATGCCGAAGAAGCTAACCAAAAGGCAAATCAAGTGGGCAAAAAGATGTCGCTTTCCAACAATCATATGAAGGAAATGGTTATTGCGATGAACAACATTTCCGATAAATCGAACGAAATCTCAAACATTATCAAGACAATTGAGGATATCGCGTTTCAAACCAACATTCTTGCGCTTAACGCCGCTGTCGAGGCTGCGAGAGCGGGTACTGCTGGCAAAGGATTTGCCGTTGTCGCGGATGAAGTCAGAAACCTTGCGTCTAAGTCGTCAGAGGCTGCCACCAATACAACTGAACTCATTCAGCAAACAATTAAAGCGGTTGAAAGCGGTTCACATATTGCTGAGGAAACCGCGGAATCTCTTAACTCTTCCGTTGGCGTTACAAATCAGACAATCAAACTGATTAACAACATTTGGACAGCTTCCTCCGAGCAAGCAACGATGATTGAACAAGTAAACACGGGTATAGATCAGATTTCGTCTGTTGTTCAGACCAACTCGGCTACCGCTGAGCAATCTGCGGCTTCCTCGGAGGAACTCAACAGTCAGGCTACCACACTTTCGAACCTTACAAGCAAATTTATTCTTAAAAAAAGATAAAAAGCTGTTTGCAGATATAGTAATTACACTTTAAAGGTTACAAAAAAGTTATTTTACTTGCACGGGCTGCAAATTGCTCTGCAATTCGCTTACCGCCCAGCAGTGCTTACACACTCGTAAAATATTTTTTTGTTACAATTTAAGTGCAATTACTATACCTGATAAAATTTTTAATTCAGACAATTATAGTAATTCACAAAATGCCCCTTGTCAAGTAGACAAGTGAAATATATAAAATTTAGTACTGGTGATATCTGCATTTCGATTTGAGATGCAGGTATTTTTCTATACAACACCATTTTTCTTTATATTTGTTTATTTGTTTATTTTTCGTTTATTTTCAGGAATCGGATATTCTCTTGGCACATCAGAAGCCAGTACTTCCTGCCGCATTTCTAATGAGGTTTTATAATGGTACCTGTCCTGTAGCAATGTCATTAACTTAAGGCATTAAGAATTAAAATATGTTATAATACATCTTAGGGTAATGTATTATGAAAAAAATAATAAAAAAAGTAATTGAAGCAA
>CATJCJ010000061.1 GCA_949738935.1 uncultured Eubacteriales bacterium
CGCGAAGGATAACGCGGCGCATCTTGACTTGTCCGAGCAGTTTGCCGTTCACAGCATCACGCGCGTTTATCATACGGTTGTGTACGGAGGCTTTTCCGCGGAGGAGGGCGTGATTGAGGGACAGCTGGGCCGCCATCCCGTGGATCGAAAACGCATGGCGGTCGTGCAAAACGGCGGGAAATACGCCTATACGCACTATCATGTGGAGGAGCGCTTTCCCGGGTTTTCCCACCTTTCCGTGCGGCTCCGGACAGGGCGCACCCACCAGATCCGCGTGCATCTGGCCAGCATCGGCCATCCTGTGGCGGGGGATGCCGTTTATGGCCCCAAAAAGGTGCTGACACAGCTTGGCGGCCAGTGCCTGCACGCGAAAACGTTGGGCTTTGTGCATCCGTCGACCGGACGCTATATGGAATTCGATACCCCTCTGCCCGATTATTTTACGGCTTTTCTCAGCCGGCTTCAAAAGGAACGATAGCATTATGATCCGTTCGCTTCAGGATATTCTCGTGATTTCGGATATGGACAATACGCTGCTCACACCCGAGGAGGGCGTCCCCCCCGTGAACCGGGAAACGATCCGCCTGTTCTGTATGTTGGGCGGGCGCTTTACCATTGCCACGGGCAGAACGGCGGAATCTGCCGGGCGGCACCTGACGTCTCTGACGCTGTCCGCTCCGGCCATCCTGTATGGCGGCGGCGCGATTTATGATTTTGAAAAGCAGTCCTATATCCAAAAAACAGTTTTGCCCGGCGTCGCGGCAAAACGGGCCGCGATGGACGTGATGACAAGCTTTCCGGGCGTCGGCGTCGAGGTCATGACGGACGACGGCGGCATCAGCATCGTGCGCGCCAACGAATATACCTACCGGCACACGGTTCACGAGCGGCTGTCCTACCGGATGGCGCCGCTGGAGGCACTGAACAGCGGCTGGAACAAGGTACTGTTCGCCTGTCCCCATGAAACGCTGCTGAGAATCGAGGCGTTTCTGGGCAAAAGA
>CATJCJ010000062.1 GCA_949738935.1 uncultured Eubacteriales bacterium
GCTTCAATTACTTTTTTTATTATTTTTTTCATAATACATCACCCTAAGATGTATTATAACATATTTTAATTCTTAATGCCTTAAGTTAATGACATTGGGAACTTGTCAGACCCATACAACCCCGTAAAAATAGATTGCGGAAAATAAAGAGAACAGAGAGGAGAAGCCTCTGTATATAAGCGTATAATAATCTTGCCAGGGCGGTCAATGTTTTTTTAATACTCCGATTGCGGAAGAAAACCGCAAACGGTATAAAAATGGATTTGAGGGCATTTCAGAAGCTGATTTTAATAAATTTTTTATATTATAACTTACAAATAAAACTTTCATAGACATCAAAGCGAAATATAGTCTAAAATCAATTTTATCAGGGATATTTTACCGTTTTAATAAAAAAGAGTAAAACACATACACATACATCAAAAAATAAAAAACGCTGAAAAGCCCCTTAAAATGATTTTAACAGGTATATAAAATATAGTTTCGAAAGAAATCTAATGAAAAGGAGTGTTAAGAATGGAATTAATAGATAAAGAAACCAATGTTTGGGCTTGCGGGTTAGATGAATTGACACCGGAAAATATTGAAAATTATTTCAAAGCAAATAAGAATACGCCGTTATCTGATTTTTCTTTTTATTATGAAAAGGATAAAGACAGAATTATTCTAATAAAAACTTTTGAGCTTTTTGATATCTACTCAATTATTATTTGTGATTATTTAGGTGCTGATAAAGCCAGACGGCCATATATAAGGCGTACAATAAATATTAAATATGATAATCTGATGTTTGAAAATAGTTTTGATTTTCTTGATAAGATATTGAACAGACGTGAATATATTGATACTGTTCGAATATTAAAACATCAATCAAAAAATATATATCTTAATGATACAAATGTTTCATATATTGAATTAAAAATAGATAATGAATGGGTTAAACAATATTATTTATTTAACTATGGTATAATTTTAGGTAAACGTATGGAAAGACAAAAGAAAGAAAGGCATAATAAACAAGTGACAGCTTGTTGTGAGGTAGTAAATCGGTTTAGAAAAGGTTGACATATAAAAGATAATTCCGACCCTCTCCGGCATAAAAATATTATTGGAGAGGGTCGAACTATAATTTTCTTTATATAGGCGGTGAGAATGTTGTATTGTGTGGTACAGGAAATTGAAAGACGAAAAGAAAATAAAAAAGGAGCTTGTAAAGAGATTGAGCATACAGCTGGTCAATGAATAATGGAAAGCGGGAATAACTCTTATTGTTTTAGCGTAGAGAGGTTTAAAAGACCCATTAAAGAGCGTACAGAATCAGTATACACAGCGGCAGGAGAGAGCAGGGAAAGATTATTAAGCGTCAATTATATGTATGCACGGTTGATTATTATGATTTTGTGGATTATGATATATTTGAGTGTATTAACAAAGAAAAATTTGAAGATACAGCCGAATACCTTAATGTCGGTGTGGAAGATATAGAGGAATTAATACACACAAAAATCAGCCCTCTCCAAGAGAGAATACGAAAAGAGTTTGAGCAAACAGAGGAATATAAAACAAATCTCAGAAATCAAGAGATTATCAAAACCCATAACGAAAATAAAGAAAGGTTTGAGGCTATTTACGGTTCTGATACTTATGATTATTGCTATAATGTATTTGGCGAGCTTATGAACGCTGATTATCTGAAAGAACTGAAAGAGAGAAAGCGGCAAAAGGAATCCAGTTACCAAAAACAAAAAGAGAATAACCGCAATGATTTTAATTATGATAGATATTTTGGCGGTTATTTGAATAATACAAGTGGTAACTATACGGAAACTGAAAAAATATATTTAAAGAAAATTTATAAAGCTATCTCAAGAGAGTTCCACCCTGATAATCCAAAGGGAAATAATGATATTATGAAATTTATCAACGATAAGCTAAAAACAGAATGGGAGATTTAAAAGTGTTGTTACCGTAAAAATAAATCCAGTAACAACATTGATATCATAGTATAAAAAAAGTATAATGATAGTTGTACAATAGTTATACAAAAGTATGATGGAAGTATGGCGGAAAATTGAATCCAGAGATACAGCGGTAGTAAAAGGGTTGGTAAAAAGTGGGTAAAAAGTGTTGCGATTTAGTTGCGGCTTTTACCCTTTATTTGTTTATTATGTTTTGGAGTGTTGGGATATGACTAAAGAGACTTTAAAAAGTTATTACAAGAATTTAAGAGAGATTAAAAGATTAAAGGCTAAAATTGAAAAATTAAGAGAGCAAAGACAAAAAATAATTGATGATATGAATAATGATAATATTTTTCTTGAAGCTGATGTAAGAGCAATTAGCCTTGATAATGTCTCATCCTCTCCGAGAGGTTTTCATATATCACAGCAAGAAAGAGCTATAGATACAGTGTACAAAAAACTTTACGATAAACAGAATGAATTATATTATGAGATTATGGAAACAGAGCTTTTAATCGGAGAATTACAGATTTCCAACGTTGATACAGAATATTTTTTACAAACTCTTGATAGTGAGGATTTAAAATTGGCAGAGTTATATTTCAGAGATTGTAAAACATCTTTACAAATTGGTTTTAAGCTGAATATGAGTACTTCCACGGTTCACAGAAGATTAAATAAAATACTTGATAAAGGGTTTTAGTTTGGAGCTGAAAGCTCTCATCACAGCTTGAACAATAAAATTAAAATTATTTCAGCTTTATGCTTTGAAAGTAAAAAGCCCTATTGTTTAAAACAACAGGGCTTTTTGCGTTCCACAAAATAAAAAATGATTATTATACAAGTCTATTAACATTATAACACATCTTTCATAATACGTAAATTGTTTTTTGAATTTTAAATAAAATTTTGTCAACGATTTGCCTGCATTTTTATCAACATAAATAAAATATTTATATTTTGTTATGAATTTAAATAAAACATTTTACGCCTTTTAAATCTCATTTATTCAAGAACTGTAAAACCACTTTGAACCTCTTTGAAATGCTATAAATTCAATAAGGTAATTAGACGATAAAAAACCGTCAAATGATAGTCTCCTTATAACAAAATATTACAAAACCTAGTCTATAATATTTTATAACTCATCATTTTCCTCATCTTCCTCTGTTATTGAAGAACCTTCCGCTTCCTCAATAATTGTAAATCCCGCAAGCTTTGCCAATTCACGAATTGAACTTTTAGAAACCTTTTTATCCTTATATTCAATAAGGTCTTTCATATCTCCCGTAAAAATATCAGCCGGCTCATATTTTTTCAAGACAATTCTATCATTGCTTGTAAAAATCTCAAGAGGGTCCTTGATATTAATATTAAGATTTTTTCTAAGTTCAACCGGTAAAACTATTCTGCCAAGTTCGTCCACTTTACGGACAATACCTATAGATTTCATATCTACCACCTCCTTTTAAAAAATGATTCTTATTATACTGTGACATAAAAATATTCTTACAAAAACATCATATAATGGTAAAGCAAATTTTTATATTTACTTTTATAATAAGTTATAAATTTCAAAAAAAGACATTTTTTTTAAAATTTAAGCATATTTTCAAATTGCATCACCATTCATCGACATAATAATACCACATATAATATAAAAAGTCAATATGTTACAGCAAATTTTTTCAAAAAATTTATAAAATTTATAGCAATTCACCAATTTCAGTAAATATAATAATAGCATTTTCTCAAAACTCCA
>CATJCJ010000063.1 GCA_949738935.1 uncultured Eubacteriales bacterium
CGCAAGTTCTGCATCGCGCCGTGCTTCAAGGGCAGATATCGCAGCATCCTTTTCATCATTGATTGCGTCTATGCGCTTGTCAATCTGCTTCGTGATGTAACTGAAAGCGGATTCATAGAGGGATTTCATGCCATCAAGATACTGATGCTCATATTTCTCATATTCTTTCAAGTATTTCTTTTTCTGGTTAAAATACTTGACATAGAGTTTGCGGAGTGCATCCAAGTATTGTTTTTCAGTAATCTTTCCACGGGATTTTAAATCATCTAATTCCGATAATTCTTTTTCAAACGCTTCGAGATATGCGTCTGCTGCTTCTTTTCCGGCTTTCCCTGCTGACTTTTTACCGCCGCCTACATTGGAAAAATCGACTTGAGGATCATAATTTATCTTATTGGCAGATTCCTTTATAAGCGTCTGCAACAATGCCGCACGGGCAATTTTGGCACCTATATTAATGGGATTGATTGTTCCGCTTGCGACCTCCTGATAAATCTGCTCCAGTTCGGTCAGGTATTTAATTACGTCACCCGTATATCCCGCATTTTCGGCAAGGGTTCTCAGGTTCGCAACCTCCCCGGCAGTGTTCATCATCTGCATGTTATACAATTCCTTCTGGAATGTCAGCATTGCAATCGCCTGTGACGCATTTTCAGCGGATACCATTTCATTTGCGAATGCGGAAATCTGTTCCTCCGTGGCACCTGCAAGGTCAAGTCCGGCTTCCGTCAATGCTTCCGTATTGCTTATGAGGGCTTCAAATGCGACCAGTTCATCATTTACAATGCCAAGGTCTTCCAGTGCCGCTTTCAGTGTTTCAAAATCTTCCGCACCGGATAATCCTGCACTTGTAATGGAAGCGGCAAGGGAATCGAATGCATCTTTTACATCCTGTTCTGTGGATTCGGAATTCTGTAATACCCTTACGAAATCCTCATAGGAAGAATAGTCAATTTTTAACCCAAGTTCCTTCATGCCATCCAGTTTGGATTTGATGGAGTCACAGGTAGAAAGAATATCAATACTATTTAATGCAAATTCATCATCCGTAAAGATGTCCTTCCATGCCGATGCAAGCGCATCGAATGCGGGTTTGAGCCGGGTGTTTAGCTGGTCGATGGTGTCGGAGATTGATAATGAATCTTTTGCCTTACCCGCAACCTCACTAACCACATCTTCAGTTTGCTCCGCCAGTGCCGCAATCTCGTTAAAAAATTCCTTAAAAACATCAGAACCTTCACCGGCTATAATCTCGCTTTCTTTAATAGCCTGATTCAGTTTTGGGAACTGTTTAAGCATTTCTGCTGATGATAATTCGCCAGATTTATACATGGAAATAAGATCTTCTTTTGTCTTTTCAATACCTTTTGTATTGAAGATATTTGAAATTTCCATATTGTTCCATGCATTCTGGTCTGTATATTCATAGAGCATTTTCATGGCATCATAAATGGATTCATAAGTTTCAATGACATCCTTGTCAAAAGAGGTCAGTGGTTCAACTCCTGATTCACGTTTA
>CATJCJ010000064.1 GCA_949738935.1 uncultured Eubacteriales bacterium
AACCCACTTTCCGTTCACAGTCAGGCACAGTGTCTCCTTCCGATAGAGGAATGGAAACCCCTCATAGCGATTCAACGCGACCTCATCCTCCGGCTGAATCCGCCAGATGAGCACCGGCACCGTGAACCCCCGCTCCCGCTCAATGGTAGCGACCGCGCTGTGATTTCCTCCCCGGAACCACAACCGCCAGTTTTTGAGCTCTGCCGTGCCAACAACCTCGGCTGTCGGACAGCGGTGTTTCATCTGCTCCAGATTGAGGTTGGAGCCATAGGCGAAAAAATCCGAATCTTCTCTTTATTTCGCTAATCCGAACAAATAAATAATCCAAATATTTCAGCATAACAGACATAATTATTAAATTATAGACTGATATTTATTTGGATTATATTTTATAATGATCCCAAAGAGGGGATCGAAAAATGGATTTATTCAAACTGAAAATGAACAGTAATGTTCTACTCTGCTATATGCAAGAACAGGGATACTCACGGATGATGCTGGATGAAGTATCCAAGGTCATTTCGTTTCTGTTAAGCAAAGAGAATAACAAATGGGACTCATACGATGATGCACTAGATGAGTACTTAGCCCCATATAGAAGCAGTTCAACGAGCACTCTATCCAACAAAGTGTCACGCTTTAATGCGGTGGTGGCCTTTGATTTATATGGGAAGTTGCCAGATGGTTACCCTGACAATCGACTGATCCAAAAAGGTGCCTACTATAAGCTGAATAACAGTTATCGTTTTTATATTGATACGTTCAAATTGGCGCTAACTAGAAAGGTACTGTCTGAATCCACAATCAGATGCTATATAGGTAATGCAGCATCTATACTGCTAAAATTTCAGGAGCGTGGTCACACTAATCTTAATGATGTGAGAGAGCGTGACCTTGTTGCAATATTTTATAATGATGGAAATCTAACATCGACTGACTATCGCGCAATATTTTTAAGATTTCTGAAAGATGCTGATTTGGAGCCTGATTTGGCACATAGGCTAAGGATTTGGACACCAAAATATAAGAAACGGAAAAAGAATATACAGTATTTAACAACGGAAGAAGCGGAAATAATTCGCGATACTCTGCGCACAGGAGAAGGTCTGTCATACCGTGATAGAGCCATTGGAACGCTTCTCTATTACACAGCATTGAGAAGTGTTGATATCGCAAAACTCAAGATGTCTGATATAGATTGGGAAAACGATCTTATTTGTATTGTCCAGGAGAAAAATGATATGCCATGGATTGCGCCTCTTTCAGCGCCGGTCGGCAATGCAATATATGATTACATAGAAAAGGAACGGCCTCCAGTAAATGATCCGCATCTCTTTATTTCTCTGCACCGACCATTCAAAGGGGTGACCCGGAAAACAATCAGTGGGATCGTCCTCAACAGAATTTTTGATGCGGCCTGTCTCCGTATGAAAGAAAATGACCGGCGGGGTTCCCATTTGTTTAGACACCATTTGACCAACGTGATGCTTGAACATGGGGTCAGAGGAACTGTAATTTCGAATGCATTGGGCCACCAGGGTACAGCTTCAATAGAGCCATATCTGAATACAGATTTCAAAAATCTGAAAGAATGTGCATTAAGTATTGATATGTACCCATTGCAATTGAAAGGAACAATGTATGGATTATAAATACCAGTCATTTTTAGCGCCTATAATGATGCAATACAAAGATTTTTGTATTGCATCAGGCTGCTGGAGTACGAGTAAGCATGCAAGCTTTGTTTCTTTCGATAGATACTGTGTGAAGCATGCCGGAAGTCAGAAGTGTCTCAGTCAGGAAGTTGCCGATGGTTGGTGCGAAAAGAAACCAACGGAAATAGCTAATTCATGTAGGAGCAGAATATACCCAGTAATTGGACTGCTCCAATACATGATAGAGCGTGGCCTAACAGAAATAAATATTCCAAGGATTCCAGACGGGATGCCGTGTACTCATGTTCCACATCTATACACCGAGAAAGAATTGACTGCATTTTTTACGGAATGTGATAAAAGATTATTTTCTGACTGTCGCTTAACCGAGAATAAGATTATCGCTTGGCGATTGACATTTCCTGTGATTATGCGGTTCCTTTACAGCACTGGATGCCGACCTTATGAAGCAAGGATGCTTAGACGCAATAATATTGACATGTTATCTGGTGTTGTAAGCATTACAAAATCAAAAGCCAACATTCAGCACTATGTCGTCTTACACAGCTCGATGCTCAGCATCATAAAAGAATATGATAGAATCATAGATAGTCTATATCCAGACCGCAGATATTTTTTCCTGTCCACCAACGGAGAGCAGCCAATACATAAAGAGTGGTTGGGATGCAACTATAAGAAAATCTGGGCTAAAATTAGCGATGTACCCTCATCCCCATATGATCTGCGCCACAATTATGCAATCGCCAATATCAATAGTTGGCATGGGACAGTTTTCGATCAGTTTAATAAGTTGGTATTTCTTTCAAAATCAATGGGCCATATTTGCTTGAATAGCACTCGATATTACTATCATTTTTCTACATCTTTGGCCAAATTGATTGAAGAAAGAAGTGAAATTGGATTCAATTTATTGTTGCCGGAGGTAAACTATGCCCACTACAACTATTGAGGGAAAAGAGATTCTTCGCTATATTTCAGATCATATTAATAACTATCTCCCAACCATCAAAACGGAAAGTCCACACACTCTCAAAAGTTATACCATTGCTATAGACCAATATTTGGAATGGCTGGAAGATATCAAGGGTTTTACTGCGAAAACTATTAACAAATCGTGTTTCGAAGCCAAAATGATTGAGGAATGGTTAGCTTGGCTGGTCGGTACCAAGAATTTGTCAAAAGCATCTGCCAATGTTAAACTGGCAGCGGTTAAATCATGTGTCAAGCATATTGCAAAGCAGAACCCACGCTATCGTTATCTCCTGACTGAAGTATGTGATGTGCATCGGTTAAAAACACCTAAGCGCAAAATTCATGGTATAACGAGAAATGCCGTAAAAGCGTTGTTTTCGGCCATTGATACATCTACAAAGTCTGCTCGAATGTATCTACCTATGTTTATCCTGATGTACGGAACAGGGGCAAGAATCGATGAAATACTCTCAATAAAGATTTCGGATCTATCCCTCTCTACGGATACGCCCTTTGTTGTCCTACACGGGAAAGGCTCGAAAGTCAGGAGAGCAAACCTTTTAAGCAGAAGCGTTACCTTCCCGGAGCTTCTTCAGGGCGCGGCTGGCAGCACGGAGAGCGGCGGCGGGTGTGGCGGCATCGGTAAAGTGGAGCCGCTGGAGTTGGCTGGTCATCATGTAGCGGTAACGCTGTACGGAT
>CATJCJ010000065.1 GCA_949738935.1 uncultured Eubacteriales bacterium
TAATTTAATATATTTTTTACTTTCTACAATATATACTTAGAAATTAAGGAATTTATTTACAAAAAAATAAAAAAAGGCGGACAAAATTTTGTCCGCCTCATTCATTATAAATTTAGGATAGTAATATTTCCAAATAATTCATTAAAAATTCTTCTTCAATAGCATCCTCCACCTCTAGGAAATAACTGTAACCCTTATGCGCAAACTTTGCATGGCTTGAGTATTCTCCTATCCCCCATTGAACCTCTGTCCCGCTAACCGTTTCACTATTTACACAAGTTGTTTTATAAGTATCAAACAAATCCATTTCGGTTCTGTCATCTGTAAAAGCCAATGTGACAATATATCCCGTATTCATGTCCATCATTGATTCTCTAATACAGATAACTTCTTCGGAATCAATTAACTTATAAATTCTATCTTTGCAGAATTCTGTATCATCATACCAATTGAAAAATAATAACTCAATGTCATTTGCTGAAGCATATCCCTTAATCGTCAAAGTTGATTCGCTTGATGTATAATCACTCTCGGTACAGTAACGGTTATCGGGCTTATTATTTTTTAACAAAGTCAGGCATAACGCGAGGACCACGAATAAAATGACAGTACTCGCAAGAATGCACCATAATGCTTTCCTTCGCCTAGCTAAGGATACCGTATTACCAGTATCCTGAATAATTACATTATCAAAATTAACATCAACGGTATCTTGCTGATGTACTTTCTCTTGCAGTCTATCCCAGACAACTTGCCTATCTTGTTTATCTGGTGATTCTTTTTTCTCAATTAATTCGTGAATTTTCTTTTCACTTGCCATATAATAAACTTAACCTCTTTATGAAATAGTAACCGCATATCCATTTACAAACCAACTGTTCTTAACCGTTGATGCCGTAGACGACACAAGTATAAAACCATTATTTGTTATATCCCACCCGGTAGCAACTCTAATATATGTATCCGTTCTGAAATTTACGTTGCCGTTATAGTAACGTACCGTATGTATTCCGTAGCCGACATAGATATGGTTTTCAGATATAATTGACTTCGTAATAATTTCGCGATCACTAGTATTAGTAAAGATGCAAACCGTGTTTGCTTCGCTAAATAACAACACTGGCTTATTTGAATTTATTGCGCTCGAAAAAGCAGATAAGCTGAACTGCGAAGAGCTCTTAATAGAAGAATAATTTACAGTTAGATTTTTACTCTGCACATAAGAACGCAAACCATTCAAACAATCGGTCTCATTAACGCCAACATCGTCAACGTTGATTCTCATTAAGTTATACAATTCACTCATCAACGCAGGGACTTTAGTGTTGTCATTAATTTTGTATTTCCCGGTTGCAGGAAAATATGCCGTATAATCTGGAATTAAATTTTCATAATATTTATCATAAAATCCAACTACTATGGCACCCGCAGCCGCCCCGCAACCATTTGTCAAATTTCCGCTCAAATAGTATAACGGCACACCATTGGTAGTTTCCGTGTACTCTGATTCCCTACTGGTAAAATAAACCGTCTCACTTTCTACTCTAGTAGAGTAAAACCCCATATTCGCAGAAGAAAATGTTTCCGCCTTCGCTCTTAAATGTGTGAAAGGAAAAAGATTAGCCAAAATGAGTGCAAAAACGAGTGCGGTTGTAATAAGGTATTTTTTTGTTTTGATTTTCATGATAAACCTCCAGTAATGTTATTCTATAAAGGTCTACCTTGTTTTTTATTTTTTTGTTTACTGTTTTTTGTTTTCTTTTTCTATTTGTTTCATCAATCGCATAATTTTTTTATATACGGTTGTTTTTTTCATGTTCTTAATTCTCGCTATTTCATCGTATGTATAATCTTCACAAAATCTAAGATATATTAGTTGTTGATCCAAAGCACTGAATTTCTTAACAAGATTAATAAAGGAACTATCCGCCAAAGCAATATCTTCTATCTCATAAAATAATGAATTACTTTCAATCATATTGATAGGAATTGTAATCTCCCTCTGAATATTGAAATCATAAGCCACATTTTGAACAACTTTGCACATCCAATTATAGCCATCTTTGCTTAAATTGGCAGAATTAATATATTTATATATTCTAAAATAAGCCTCGATCAAAACATCCTCAAGGTCATTTTTGTCGCCTGTATAATTATACGCGACTATTCTCAAATGCTTATAGGTTGTTTCATAAAGCCTATCAAAAGCCTTCAGATCACCCCTTTTTATTTTTGCAATTAAGCTATTGACTTGATTGCCTATTACCGACATTAATGACCCTCATTTGTAAATAATTTTAAATCCCTAACTCTTTGATTAAATCTACAATCAACTGGCGTTGCTTATCCGTTAATTTCCTATATTCTTCTATCAATGTTTCTTCTTGAGCACTAAGATATTCTTTTTCTGTAGATGATAATAAAATTGGTAAAGATAAATCCAATACGTTACATACATTACTTAATGCAGCTATGGTAGGTGATGCCCCTTTATTGTACCAATTATATATTGTATTTGCCGACAGATTTGCAAGTTCCGTAAGTTTATATACAGATAACCCTTTCTTTTTACGTTCTTCTGCAATCTTTTCTAAAATCTTTTGATTATACACAATAATCCTTCCTTGATTTCATATCGTAATATAATTTTAATCGAATTAAAATTGAAATATAACATAAAATAATATTAAAATTTAATGAATTATAATATGAAATTTATTAATTTCAGGAAATCTGCGATTAACATGTGAACAGTATAAAAAAAGAAGCGACGAATTTAATTCGTCGCTTCTTTTTTTAATGATGCCTTTCTTATTTTCTCTAAATCTACTGTTGTCTGTTTACCGCACTTTGAACAAACATATGAGCACTCCGTTTCTTCTAAATTCAAATTTTTCTGTTCAGCCCCACATTCAGGACACTTAATATTATAACTCATATTATACATCCTCCTAGAAAATATTGTACACTCTCAAAATCCTTTCGTCAAATAAAAAATGTTGACGCGAAATCTTCCGTGTCAACATTTTTTGGGTTGCTTATAGCCATTTTGGGGGTTAATTTTGCTCTTCAGACCACATATCCTTTTTCAAGATTTTTTCAAATGTTGACGAGATGTGGACACGGAGAAAAGTACAACCCTATGGTTAAAAAAAGAGCTTCCGCATTTTATGCGAAAGCTCTTATAAAACCACTACATTTTGCGTTTTTACTTATTCATACCTTCCTGAACTGCAACCGCAACTGCAACCGTCGCACCGACCATGGGGTTGTTGCCCATACCGATAAGCCCCATCATCTCGACGTGCGCGGGAACGGAAGAACTGCCCGCGAACTGCGCGTCGGAGTGCATTCTTCCCATCGTATCGGTCATGCCGTAGGACGAAGGA
>CATJCJ010000066.1 GCA_949738935.1 uncultured Eubacteriales bacterium
AAAAGTGCTTTTGACGAAAATCAATATTTAGCTTACGCTGTTTATGGTTTTTTCCAAAATGGAGGCGGTAACTGCTATGTTTCAAGAGTATGCGGAGAAAGTGCTGTTGAGGCTTCTGTCGCTGAAAGTACAATGCACTTGACCTTTTCAGCTAAAAATGAAGGAGTATGGGGAAACGGTTTAAAAGTTGTTTTTACTGAAAATACCGATAAAGGAGAAGGACATTTTAAAGTATCTGTAATGAGCGGTAAAGAAGTCCTTGAAAGTTATTATGATGTAACTGCGGAGGACATTATTGATACGTTCGTACAAGGTAGTTCTTTAATAAATGTTGCGGCTAATTCTTCTGATGAAATTCTTTTATCTGCAAAAACCCTTACTTTAAAAGGCGGTAATGACGGAGATGAAATATCTGTTCTGACAACGGATATGCTACAGGTTGCTTTTGACGAGGCTAATGATGTTTCAATGATATGCTCTCCTGATTTCACTACTCTTGCGGATAGTAATACTTTACTTGCCTACTGTACCGACCGTAAAATTCTTGCTGTCACACAAGCTGAAGGTAGCGAGAATATTGCTGGTATAAAAGAATTTCGCAGTAACCATAATGCAGGTGACGGTGGACTTTACTATCCTTATATTGAAGTTAATAACCCTCTTTCTAAAGTTGGCGACACCAAGAAAGTACCGCCTTGCGGTCATTTAATGGGTATGTTTGCAAAGAATGTTATCAATCGTGGAGTACATAAAAATCCTGCGGGTGTTGAGTATCCACTTGTTGGAGTTGTTAAGGTATGCGACATAAGTCCAACACAAAAATCTCTTAGGAAACTTGATGTTGATGTTCTTAACCCCTTAGGTATAAATTGTATTATGCCACGACCTAACTATGGTATCTGTGTTTGGGGCTGTCGTTCTTTATCCTCTGACAGTACATTGAAATATGTTGCGGATATAATGTTAAAGAGTAATGTTATGAAATCTCTTGAAGCGGGTACGCAGCCTTTAGTATTTGAGCCAAATGATAAGGTTACAAGGGATATGGCAGTGTTTATGTGTTCTTCTTTCCTTGAAACAATGTACAATGGAGGAGCATTTTTAGGTGAGGACTCGTCAGAGGCTTATTATGTCAAGTGTGATGAAACAAACAATCCTAAAGTAAGCAGAGATTTAGGAAGGCTTATTATTGAGTGTGGTTATGCTCCTAAAAAACCATCGGAGTTTGTTATTATAAGAATTGCACACCAAATGCAGGAACAGTAAAGAGGGGAGGTAATTAACTATGCCAAGAACTATAAAAGATGACCCTTTACAGAAGTTTTGCTTTAAGGTTACTTTTGGTACTTCAAATACTTGTTTAGGTTTTCAGAAGATAAGCGGTATTTCAAGAGAAGTAGGAGTTGTTGAATATAATGAGAGTGGTTATCCTTATGTTCATAAACTTGCAGGTCGTGAAAAAGTCGGAGAGGTAACAATGGAAAAGGGTATGTTCTTTTCAAGAAGTCTTGAACAGGATTTTGAAAAGACATTAAAAAATCATTTAACGAGGCAAAATATTTTAATTGAAATACTTGACCGACAAGGAAATACAAGAAGGGCATATATGCTTTATGAGGCTTTTATTTCTAAATGGGAAGGAACAGACCTTGACGCAACAAGTGATGATGTCGCTATTGAAAAAATTACAATACAATATGAGTATTTAGGTGCGGGAACTTCAGCTTCAAATGTTAAGTCTGTTTCAGGAAGTAAACAATACGTGTGGGATAAGGCTTAATACTCCATAACAAAATTGACCTATAGATAGCAATAACTATTTATAGGTTTTGTTTTATAGAATAGTAAAATAAAAATTGGGAGGTAAAATTCTATGACAGATATTGAAAAGCAATTTGAAAGTGATGTAAAGGATAGCATAGAACTTACTGATAATAAAGTTATTAATTTGGGCGAAGTTGTTGACGAAGAAGGTGTTACTCCTGAATATCCTCTTGAAATGGGTATAGTTGATGAAAACGGTACACTGCATAATACATATACTCTCAGAGAGATAAATGGTAAAGATGAAGAAGCTATATCTAAAAATGACGTTAAAAATAATATTGGCAAGGTACTTAATACACTTTTATCAAGATGTTGTTTGAGTATTGGAACGCTGACTAAGAAAGATTTAGGACTATTTAAATGGAATAATTTAATAAAATCTTTATCTGTCGGCGACCAAGATATTATGTTCTTGAAGCTGAGAAAAATATCTTTAGGCTCTGAAATGGAGACTACTCACGAATGTCCGTCTTGTGGAGCTACGTTGACTACTCTTTATGATACGGACGAACTCGAAATTGTACCCTTTAATGGTAAGCGTGAGATACCTTTTGAGTTACCAAGAGGATATAAAGATGCTAAAGGCGAAGTTCATAAGTTAGGTGTTATACGTTATGCTAATGGACTTGATAGGGAAATTTTAGCCCCTCTCCTTGCCAAAAATGTGGGCAAAGCAAGAACATCTTTGTTAAAGAGGACTTGTACTTTTAATTCGGGAATACCTATAACAGAAGATATTATGAGCAGTTTGTCTTTAAAAGACAGAGATTACTTACAAAAACTTTCACAGGATAATTTGTTCGGCGTTAATATGGAGATTGAAGTATCTTGTACAGATTGTGGGGAAGATTTTAAGGGAAAACTTAACCCTGTAAATTTTCTATAAGCACCTTCTTTTATTATGAGTTTTTAAAACATTTATCGTATCAAAAAGCATTAAATGAAATGCACGTATTGGCTTATTGTTATCACTGGAGTAGGGAGAGTCTTTTAGAAATTCCAATACGTGAGAGGAAAATCTGGTACGAAATAGTATTACAGCAAAAGAAGGCAGAAGCTGACGCGGTAAAAGGGAAATAAGTAATCTCCTTAAATTAAATACAGGAGGTGCTATTATTTATGGATAGTTTTGGTTTAGGTATTATATTGAATTTTACAGACAATACTACATCAGGTATGTTGAATGCGTCTTCCGCTCTTCAAGGATTATCTAACTCAGCCGATACTGCGTCAAGGTCTGCCTCTGTTTTTCAAGATAGAATGAATGGTATGCTACCAGGAATGAACTTAAATATAATGGGTAACCTAATGGCTAACACAGGTCAATCTATTATGAGTATATTTTCAAACCTTATAGGTAATGTACAAAAGACAGGTTCAGAGTTTGAAAGTTTTCGTATAACCCTTAATCAAATATATGGAGACGCGGAAACAGCGAATAAACAGTTGGATAAACTGATGAACTTCTCGGCAACAACACCTTTTGAGGTTAATGATGTTAAAGATTTACTTGTAACGTTAAAATCACAAGGTATAGAGGCTTTTGACGAAATGACCTCTAAATCAGGT
>CATJCJ010000067.1 GCA_949738935.1 uncultured Eubacteriales bacterium
CATAAAAATATCCTCCGTTACCTTTTTAAACAGGAGTGTGTCACGCTCCTGTAAATATCACTTAAAAGAAAATTTACCAGCGAAAGTCCTTGTGCATACCAATTTCATCAAGGTACTTTTGGCGTGCTTTTTTTCTTTCTTCCTCACTGCCGGCAGTCTTATAATCTGTATAATATTTTCGTTTCAAAACAGAGTTTAATTTGTTTTCAAGTTCCAGCTTAATATCATCTTCACATTCGTATATTTCAAAACAATGATATTTAAGCAGTTTCATAAATAAATCGTATGATATTTGTATATTTTTCATTGTTCCTCCGTTTCAAGAATGCAAGATCGCAAGTTCTTTAGGAAAAGGGAATCTTGCATTCTTCCTTTTATTTTGTCTGTAACCCGCTTAAAACCTTGATTTTTAATCAAGGATGCAAGGATGCAAGTTCTTTAAGAAAATGTATTCTTGCATCCTTCCTTTTTATTCTGCCGGCAAACTCCAAAACCATTGATTGCCTATTTTTTCAGATTCAATATTTAATTCAGACTTAACATTACAAAGAGTTCTTTTCTTTATTCCTTGACTTTCCGCTTCTTCTATAATTTTTTTCTGTGCTACAGCACCGAATTCAAGTATTCCTTTTAAAAATTCTTTTGCTTCACTCGTTTTTTGCCCACGATTACTGCCCGAAAGCAAATCATCAGCGCTAACGTCATACTCTCCAATCCATTCAAATCCTTTGTTTTTATCCAGTCTGAAAGCGATAGATTTACCCTCCGGAGCCAACGAGCTTTTTATATGACACACAACTCTTATTTCAGGCTCATTTTTTACACGTCCGACAATCAAAACACTTCTTGCCGCCGCTTGAAAATCAATAGAACCCAGCCTTCTGTATGATGATTTTCCATTGCTGTTTTTGTTCATATGTCCAATCAAAATAACGGCGCAATGATATTTTTCCGCTAATATTGATATACGTTTCATAAGCGGACGAATTTCATTAGCCCTGTGCATATCAACGTCAGCGCCTAAAAATCTCTGTATCGGGTCTAATACCACAAAACGGGCTTTTGTCTGAATAATTGCTTCTTCCAGACGGTTATCTGTGATTGTCAGCGGATATTTACTATCATCAATAACCAATACCTTAGAACAATCCGCACCCGCCGCAAGAAGCCGAGGTTTTATTGTATCGCCCAGTCCGTCCTCGGCAGTCTGATAAATTACATTAACTGGCTCTATTTCTTGTTTTAAAGCAGTAATCTCACTCTCTTTACTGCCTGTAAATATCAATTCTCCCTTTGTCAATTTCACAATTATTTGTAACATCATTGTAGTTTTTCCTTCGCCGGGGTCACCCTGAATAATAGTAACCTTTCCATAAGGAATAAAAGGATACAGCAGCCATTCAACCTGTTCAACCTCTATATCCTGCATATTTATCAATTTCAATTTGTCCATAAAATTCTCCTCATTTCTCAGTACTTTTGCCTTACGGCAAAAGCGGCTTCGCCGTCCGATATCTTTCGAATACTTATTGAATAATCAACAGAAATGTGGTAAAATATAATTGTGTAAGTTAATGTTTTACCACATTTCTTGTGTCCTGAAATATTTGCCGATATATCAGGACATTTTCTTTGTTTTAAAATCATCTGCCGACAGTTCGGTTTTACAATTTATTATTCTTTGCAACTCTGTAAGCAAAGCACTGCAATCTTTAAGAAGTTCCTCTGTTTCTTCGTTGTCTGAAATATTTTCAAGAGTTTCACGCAGTTTTTTAAATTCAAGACTTAATCTATCGCTTTGATATTTGCCAACCGCTATGCTTGAATTTTGATGAAGCAAAGATTCAATAAAGTATTGTCCTTTCGGCATACCCGAAACTTTGATTCTTGCTTCTAACTGCCTGTGTTCTTCCGGAGAAACACGAAAACTAACAGTTAAACTTCTTCGTCTGTTTTTATCCAATCCACTCATTCCAGTCCCTCCTGATATAGTTTTTCAAGTTTATTTGACAGTTCTTTTTGTTTACTGGGATAAAGATGAGCGTAGGTATTTAAAGTTGTTTCAACTCGTTCGTGTCCTAACCTCTCCGCCGCTTCTAAAGGCGTAATACCCATTTCAAGAAGCATAGCGCAGTGTGAGTGACGAATATCGTGTATTCTGATACGCTTTACACCGCTGTTTTTTATACCTCTCTGAATTTCGTGTTCCATATAATATTTTGTTATTGGAAATAGTCTGTCGGTGCTTTGCAGGCAGTATATACTGTTCATATAGTCCTTTAAATCAGCAAGCAGAAAATCAGGTACGGTTATAACTCTGTTGCTTTTCGGTGTTTTAGGCGGTGTAATAACATCACGGCAGTCAATCCTCTGATATGACTTTGAAATACTTATTGTTTTATCCCCAAAATCAATATCAGCGGGAGTCAGCGCCAATAACTCGCCTATCCTCATTCCTGTCCAAAACAAAGTCATAAACGCTGTATATGAAAGTTGTTTATCCATAATACCATCAACAAACTTTGAAAATTCCTCTTTTGTCCAGAAATTCATTTCATCAGCTTTGTTTTTACCTATACTTCCGGCTTTTCCGCAGGGATTATTTTTTAAATCATAATATTTTACGGCGTAATTAAAAATCGCCGTCAGTTGATTATTAATAGTTCTCAAATACGTTTGAGAATAATTCTGTGACATAAGCTCATTCTGCCATTTTCGTATATCCGCCGGAGTTATGGAATTAACACTTTTCTTACCGAAGAAAGGCAGTATTTTTAAATCAATTATATATTTCTTTGTCCTCATTGTATGCTCACGAAGCCTCGGCTTCATATCGTCATAATATAATTTGATAAAATCCTCAAAATTCATATTAAAATCAGACTGCTGTGACATAAGAAATTTTCTCAGCCATTCCTCAGCTTCTCTCTTTGTGCTGAATCCTCTTTTTGTTGATTTTTTTCTAACTCCCTGCCAGTCCGTATATCTGTACTGAATAAGCCATTTTCCCGTTTTTGGGTCTTTTTCAGCTTTCAATTTTTAACCTCCTTGTACTTCATACCCAAACCAGCGTTTTTCAAAATAGCCCTTAGATACTTTTCCGGCTATTACAATATATCCTTTACTTTTCAGTTCCTCATTAAGACCTCTTATAATTTTATAAGCGTGTCCGATAGATATACCAAGCATTTCCGCCATTTCAGGCGCTGTAATATAGATTTTTGTTTCAGTTGTCATAATTTCATCTCCTTAATTTATTTGTAGCGCATTAACTACTGTAATTAATATAGCGCACTCACAACAATTTGTCAAGGCCCTTTTTTAAAATTACTTAAAAAAATTTATATCAAAAATTTTAATGAAAAATATAGCTTTTTGTTTTTATATATGATATAATGATAGCGGTTAAACTACAATAAGGAATGATTTTTATGACAATAGGTGAAAAGATAAAATATTTCAGAAAACGTATAGGAATTACAC
>CATJCJ010000068.1 GCA_949738935.1 uncultured Eubacteriales bacterium
TCAATATGATTTTTAAATAAAAAACCGACTGGAAACAAAACTTCCAATCGGCAAACATATTACTAATAATTTATTTTTGTTTTATTCCCAATATTTACGTACTTCTTCTTCGGCTTCCTGTTCAGATAAACCAAATTTCAAAGAAATTCTTTTTATTGTATCTATCAGAGAAACTTCCAGTTCCTTACACATTTTAATTGCACCGACAATCACGCCTCTTTCATAAACACCATCACTTATATTACACATACCAAGCACCTCTCTTTCTATGCTTTTAGTCATTTTTATATTATACTCATTTTCTAAAATTTCTTTCTTTTCGTCAGCCTTCATTTTGTCTGAAAACAGTACGTCCAACAGCTTAATTAAACCGCTGTAATTTTCATCATCATGATTTTTACCAAGGCAAACCATAATAATCTCCATCAGATCGTAATCTTTTTTATTGAATACGGCTTTACCTACAAGATTTTTCTGATTAAAAGAAAATCTTGTAATTGTATTATGCTTATTTTTAGGTGTACTTGTACATATCCATATTGAAAATACTTTTTTAATATCCCCATATCCTCTGTCGTCAAAGTTTTTATTACGCTGTGCTGAAATAAGCCTTGAACAATAATATACCGCTCTTTTAAGCAAAGGATAGTCAGGTGAAAATTCGTTCTGTGCTTCAATGTTTATTATAAATTCTACGGTTTCCTCCAGCACAGGTACAAAAGCATAAAAAAGAATATCATATCGTATAGTTTTTTCTGATACAGATGTACTTTCCGTATTCATTCGCTTAATTTCTTCGTCCTGATGAACGGCAACTTCTGAAATTTTAGGTTCTCCCTCAATGTATTTGTCAGCAATTTTCTCTGCGTCAAAATTTTTAAATTCATCAGTACAATTTTTAAGAATATGGGCAAGAAAAATTTTAAATGATAATAATTTTTTACAAGAAGCGTCAAGCCTTGCTTTTTCTTCTGTTATATCAATATTCTTTGAAATTCTGCTTGGAATATTTATCATATTTGTTTTTTTCATTTTCAGGTACAACTCCTCAAATTAATCTTAAAATAAAACTCTGTTTTTGTCAAGCCGAATAAAAATTTGGGAGTGGCTAATGACGTTGTTAAAGAAAATCAACAAAAGAAAAAGGCAATTCAGAACTTATATGGTTCTGCTTGTATTTATATTTTTTTAGCCCAAAACGGTTATATGCTGATACAAAAACTTTGATAACAGCTTTCAGTGTTTCAAGTTGACGGGAAAAACACCTGCTTCGTCTTGCAAGTACAGGAATATAGTGTCTTAAATCCGCATTAACTCCCTCAACAGTATAGGTATCTTTTTTATTATAAATATTTCGGATATGTTTTCCAGGATATATAATATCAATATATCCGCTGTATCCATCTGTGCAGTAATATTTAGCTTCCGGTGCATTATCAATAATTTTTTGAATTCGTTTCGGAGATTTGTCAAAAGCCGCGTCAAAACCAATTATTTGTCTTTGCCCACGGCTTACCATTATTATTAAATAGACGTTTTCATAAGTTTCTTTATTCGATTTTTTTCCTATAAACCAATAAAGCTCGTCAAGTTCAAAATATTCCTCTTCCGAATAATTTTCTTTATCTATTTCTACTGCTCTTTTTTTATCCAATTATAGACATTTGCTTTGTTCATTCCTAATATTTTCCCTACTCCTCTTCCACTTACTCCGGAGTAATATATTTTTATTGCGAGATTTTTTGTTTCCTCAGAATATTCATGCTTTTTAGGATTGATTGTATAACTTATACCGTATTCTTTGCATTTGCATCTCTGTGTTCCTGATTTATTATAACCTATCTTTATCTGATTTTCTATTTTTCCGCATTTAGGGCATTTCTTATTTTCATCTATTGTTGCTTTTCTCATAACTTTAATCTCCTATTTTTTTTTAAATTATATCAAAAAAATCGCTATTTGTCCACACCCAAAAATTTTTCCATTTATATAAAACTATTTTAATAAGTCACTCTTAATGTAAAACTTGTGTATAATAATTATTTGACTATATCAATCTTTTGTAAACTTCCAAATATTTTTTGACTTAGACGTTTCGTCTAGACTGTGCTTTTCCTTTCTTTTTTATTTTACATCTAATTCGCCATAACCTGACTAATGAGTTGGGGGGCGTTTCAAATGGCAGATAAAAGGGAAGCGCTTCTTGCGGAAGCCATTAGAAATGAGGTGGCAATATTTACATCAGATGATATTTTGACGGCAGCGGGGATTGATAAACAAAAAGCGGCAGAATTGATTAATAAAGTGGATAACGCTACAGAGGAAGTCATTGGAGAGTTTCTGAGAAAGAAATGATGAAGCCGAAAGAACAGGAAAAGAGAACGGAAATATTGGTGTAGGGGGTGAGGGAATGAGAAGAGGCAGAAGATTAGCAAGAAAGAAAAAGACAACTCCAAGAGAGGAAGTCAGGGAGTTGTCAGATTTGGAAATTGCTTGTAGAAAACTGAGAGAAAGATTTAAACCTGCAGATGAGGATGAAAAATTTTTGGAAAGTTTTTTAAATGCGGATTTTTAAAAATTATATTCCAAAAAAGAGTCAATAAAAGATTTATCATCTGTATTAGTAATTATTATTTTATCGTATAGGGCTTTTAGTTCACACTTAATTGTTTCACTTTCATAGCTGTCAATTATATAGAATAAATCTGCACTAATGTTTTTTCTTGAAAATAATATAAAAATATTATCTTCTGGATTTCTGCCACTTACTAAGTAAAAGAAACCTTTGCCAAAAGAAAAATACAAAATTCTATGTATAGGAGCAATTAACATAATTTCACGGAATTCTTTTAAAAAGCGTTTTTTTGTTTGATTGTCTATATATGCCCAAGTAATTTTTTGATTTTCAGTCAAACAATACATTTTATCAATTAATTTAATTATTTTACCATTATCTATAGTATTCACTACCTTTCAAAAATATTTGGTACTGGCATACCGTAAGAATATTTTATCATAATGTGGTGGAAAAAGAAAGAAAAATTAAAGAGTCAATAAATTAAGAGCTTTTTTTAAAGCAGCGTCAAAATTAAGAGCTTTATCTAAAGTAGTATACAAATAAAGAAGAAAACAACGCAGATAGGGTGATAAATATGAAAGTAAATTGCACGGGCGACCGCATTTCCGTCAGTGAGGCGGCGGAAATGCTGAGTATGAATCCGCAGAGGGTAAGGGTGTTAATGCAGAGAGGGAAACTGCCGATTGGGATAGCCGATAGGTCGGAGGGGGACAAGAGCTATACCTATTATATTTATAGGGGCAGGGTTACAGCTTTTTTAAATGGGTTGGATTTAATTGTAACAAAAGAACAGACAACATAAAGTCATCTGCTCTCTTAAACAAGAATAGGTGGGGTGACATTTCCCACATCTCCAACAAGGGCGAGGCTGCCCAATGTCATTAACTTAACAAAAAAATGCGTTTATAACCAACAGAATGTTTTGAAGAATTTTCTTTTCTTAA
>CATJCJ010000069.1 GCA_949738935.1 uncultured Eubacteriales bacterium
AATCTAAAAAAAGCCTGTCTAAAAACAAAATATACACAAAAAATCAGCAAAAATAATATCATTTTGAAACGTAATGATATTATTTTTACTGATTTTTTGGATATTTTAATAGTTTTTAGACAGGCTCTAAGATAATAAGGAGATTGATATGTCGGCGCCTATACTTGATAAATTTAATGAGTTTAATAAACGAAGAAACTTTCCTTTTCATATGCCCGGACATAAGGGCAGAAGAGAATTTATTCCTGATGATTTGTTTTCTTTTGATATAACGGAAATTAATGGTTTTGATAATCTTCATAAACCTGAGGGTATAATCGCTGAAAGTCAAAAATTGTGCGCTGAGCTCTTTGGGGCGGATTATAGTTTTTATTTGGTTAACGGTTCAACTTCGGGGATTATGGCTGCTATAACGGCCCTTTGCAAAAGGGGTGATAAAATAATTGTGGCTAGAAACTGCCATAAGAGTGTTTATAACGGTATTATTCTGTCAGGAGCCGTTCCCGTATATGTTATGCCTGATTACACATTTTTAGGAACAAGCGGTGTAATATCGCTTGAGGATTTTGAGGAAGTTTTGAGAGAGAACCCGGATGTAAAAGCGGCGGTAATTACAAGTCCAAATTATGAGGGTTTATGTTCGGACATAAAGTCTATAGCGAGTATTTTGCACAAAAAAAATATTCCGCTTATTGTTGATGAGGCTCACGGGGCACATTTCGCTTTTTCTGACAGATTTCCTGATACGGCGCTTTCTCTTGGCGGGGATATTGTTATTCAAAGTTTGCACAAGACTCTTCCGGTTTTGACACAATGCTCGGTTTTACATATAAAAAGTGATATCGTTGATAGAAATAAAGTGGCTCAAGCTGTGTCGATGTTTACGTCAACAAGCCCATCATATATATTTATGTCGGTTATTGATAATTGTCAGGATATTCTCTCGAGAAAAGCGAAAGAGCTTTTTAAAAATTATACTGATAATTTGGATTGTTTTTATGATGATGCCGGGGATTTGAAAACTATAAAAATACTTACAAAAAGTGATATTATTGACGGTACTTCCGCTTTTGACAATGATTTTGGAAAAATTATCGCTTTAATTGACAATAAAAACGTAATAAGTGTGGAAAAATCTTTGAGAAAGTATTATAATATAAATGTGGAAATGCATGGTATGAGGCATATTCTTTTTATGACATCATTTTGTGATACGCGTGAGAACTTTTTTGTTTTGAAAAACGCTTTGAGAGAGATTGATTGCTTGTTTTTGTCTGATTTTTCCGAAAAAAATAATTATTGCTTTGAAAACAGGAAAATTTTAAACGAGAATGCTGAGACTGACAAGCCTGTTTGCGTTATGTCTCCTTTTGAGGCTTTTTACTCAAAATATGAGAGAGTCGCTTTTGAGGATAGTATGGGACTTGTTTCCGGTGAGTTTATAATACCTTATCCTCCGGGAATTCCCGTTGTTGTGCCGGGAGAGCTTATTACAGCTCGTTTAATTGAAAAAATCAGATTGTTTCAAAAATCGGGGGTTGAGATTATTGGCTGTGAGGATTGCGGACTTGATACAGTGAATGTTATCTTATAATTTAGGAGGAATTTTATAATGTCTGATTTTGAGAAAGTTGATTATTTTGAGAAATATTTAAATCAGCTGGATAAACTTACGCTTTATCGTTCGGTTTTACATGACCCTGTTATTATTTGTCTTAAAAACATATTTGACGGAATAAATATTGAGCTGAGTTTTTCAAAAATGGCGTTGACTCTTGTTGAAAACGCTGAGAGATTTGGATTTCATGGAAACTTGCTTAAAAATCATCTTTTGAATATATTTTTATACAATGAGAATATATTTTCTCTTTATTGTGAAAATAAGTGTGGCTTAGAAAATACTTCATTGTATAATCTTGCTGTAAATGACATAAGAATATTAAAATCACTTATGAAAATTGAGCTTACAGTTTTATCGAATAATGGTTCTGTTTCTGAAATTCAGAATTATACGCCTTTTAATAAAATTGAAAATGAGCTTTTGGACTATTTGAAAACTATCTCGGATGAAAATGAGCTTTTGGGCGCTTTTATAAAATTTTATAATTCTTCCGGCTGCGGAAATATAGCTTTATATCGTTCTTTTAAGTTTGATGATGAGAAATCCTCTATTGTTGGAATTGAGAACCCTGATTCTATAACTTTTGATGATATAATTGGCTATGAGTCTCAGACAGAAGAACTTATTGGAAATACCGAGGCTTTTGTGAAAGGTTTTCCGGCAAACAATGTTCTTCTTGTTGGCTCAAGAGGAACGGGAAAATCATCTTCCGTTAAAGCTCTTGTGAACAAGTTTTATTCTGATGGTCTGCGTTTGATTGAAATAACCAAGGAACAAATTGTTAAACTTCCTTACATTCTTTCCACACTTAAAAACAGAGGCAGACGGTTTATAATATTTATAGATGACTTATCTTTTGATGAACATGAAATTCAATATAAATATATGAAATCTATTCTTGAGGGCGGTTCACAAAGCAAGCCTGACAATGTTCTCTTTTATGCCACAAGCAATCGAAGACATCTTGTTTCTGAAAAATGGAGTGATAGGCAGAGAGGTTCTGAGGATGCTGAGATTCATACACAAGATACTTTAAATGAAAAACTTTCTCTTGCCGACAGATTTGGTATAACTATTTCTTATCCAAAACCGACTCCGGTTGAATATATTCGTATGGTTAAAGTGATGGCTAAGAAAGCCGATATTCCTTTGAGTGATGAGGTTTTGGAAAAAGAAGCTCTTAAATGGGAATTGAATCAAAAGGGTATTTCGGGAAGAACCGCCAGACAGTTTACCAATAATCTTATAAGACAGATTAAAAATGTTTGATATGGGATTAAATTTTATAGCTTTATTTATGGGAGGTAATTTATAATGAATTTTGATTTTTCGGTTTTGACGTTTGATGATATTTTTTATGCCGCTGTCGGAGCTCTTTTGCTGACTTGGATAATTAAGTTTATAATTAAAATAAATAAGTTGATTAAAAATCCTATGTCTATTTTTAATCAGTCTGAAGATATAAAAATGATTATGCAAAGGTGTTATAGGCTTTTTCCAAAGGAAATTATTCAGTTTAACGGTGAGACATACAAAAGAGGTATGCAGCTTAAAATTGTGACTTTGCAAAAGAAATGCTTTGAGGGAGAATTTATTGGCTGTAATGAAAAAAATATGCTTTGTATTTTAACTAATAAATATATTATAGCTCACGAAATCGCAAACATTCAGGAAATTAAAATTGTTGATAAATTTTGAGACAGTTATTGATAAAACTGCTGGGCGCTGATTTTTGACTGATTTTTTGTGATTTTGTCGAATTTGGCGCCCGTTTGAGAGTGCAGAATAATTTTGTGGTTTTATGGTTAAGAGCCTGTCTAAAATCTAAAAAAAGCCTGTCTAAAAACAAAATATACACAAAAAATCAGCAAAAATAATATCATTTTGAAACGTAATGATATTAT
>CATJCJ010000070.1 GCA_949738935.1 uncultured Eubacteriales bacterium
CTCTTGGATACTCTCTAATACTTCGCAATATTTTTTATTTTTATAACTGCTGGAGAATTTTTAAGGAAGTCTGTTATTATTTAATTTTGCAGGAATAATATTTTCTCCTGCAAAATTAAATAAAATAAAGCTGATAGTATTGATGTTATGTTATTGTTAAAATTATTGTATATGTGATAAAATAGGGAATTTTTAAACACATTTTTAAATCTTTGTTTTTGACCTTCTGGTTGTTTTCTGTTTTTTTTAAATTTTATGCTAAAAAAACTTGCGTCTTTATAAATTATATAGTAAAATAAACTCAAAGAGTGAAGAGATAAACTCTTGAAACCTTTTTATTACAGAAAATAAAGAAAGGATTGATATTGTGATTTTTAACGGTTTGCCAAAAAAGCAGGGACTCTATGACCCCAAGTTTGAGCACGATGCTTGTGGTATAGGCTTGATTGCAAATATAAAAGGAAAGAAATCACACAGCATTATTGACAGCGCTATTCAAATTTTGAAAAATCTGGCGCATCGAGGCGGTGTGGGAAGTGAACCCGATACGGGTGACGGAGCGGGGATTTTGATTCAAATTCCTCATGCTTTTATGAAAAAAGTTTGTGTTAATGAAGATATTAAGCTACCCAATGAAGGAGAGTACGGAGTGGGTATGCTTTTTTTGTCTCCGGATTTTGATACCAGAACCAAATCTTTGGAAAAATTGGAAAAAATTATTTGCGAGGAAGGGCAGGTTTTTCTTGGTGTGAGAGAAGTTCCAACTTACGCTAAGTGTATTGGGGAAAGCGCCAGAGAGGCTATGCCGAGAATTATGCAGGTGTTTATTGGAAAGGCTGATAATGTTGAGATTGGGAATGATTTTGAGAGAAAACTCTTTGTTATTTTGAAACGCGCGGAAGAGACTATCAGGGCTTGTGAAAAGGGCAAAGACAGCTATTTTTATTTTGCCTCGCTTTCTTCTAGAACTATTGTATATAAAGGTATGCTTACTCCGGAACAAGTTAATAGATTTTATCTTGACCTTATGGACCTTGATGTTAAAACGGCTATCGCTATGGTTCACTCGCGTTTTAGCACAAATACATTTCCTAGCTGGGAAAGGGCTCACCCTAATAGATACATTATACATAATGGGGAAATTAACACTATAAGAGGCAACGTAAACTGGGTTAAGGCAAGAGAGAAAATGTTTGAGACGGATTCTTTTGGGGAAGATATTAAAAAAATTTATCCGGTTATAAATGAGGACGGCAGTGATTCCGCTATGCTTGATAACTTTGTGAATATGCTTACTTTATCCGGTTATTCTTTGCCTAAAGCTATTATGACGGCTATTCCTGAGCCTTGGGAAAATGACCTTTCTATGGATGACGATAAGCGGGCGTTTTATGAGTATACCAGTTGTATGATGGAACCCTGGGACGGCCCGGCGGCTATTGGTTTTACCGATGGCGTAACTGTCGGCGCAACTCTTGACAGAAACGGTCTTAGACCGGCAAGATATTATGTTACAAAAGACGATATGGTTATACTTTCGTCTGAGGTTGGTGTTTTGGATATTCCTGAGGAAAATATCCTTAAAAAAGAAAGACTTGAGCCCGGTAAAATGCTTCTTATAGATACAAAAGAAGGACGAATTATTCAGGACGATGAAATTAAAAAAAGCGTTGTTTCGGAGTATCCTTACAGAGAATGGCTTAATGAGAATCTTTTGAGGCTTGATGATATTAAAAAGTCAGAAAATCCCCCGTTGATTTGGCACAAGCTTGTTGAGAAAATTAAGGCTGAGGAACTTAAACACCCTTATGGAGAGCTTATTACCAAAAGATTTATTGAGCTTGAGAATATGTTTGTAAACAGAGAAAATGATTTTGAACAAAAAGAGTCTCTTCTTACTATACAAAAAGCTTTTGGTTATACTTGGGAGGATGTTGATACAACTTTGAGGGGGATTATTGAGACAAAAACCGACCCCATTTCCGCTATGGGGACAGATACTCCTATCGCTGTTTTGTCTGAAAAACCGCAGCTTTTGTATAATTATTTCAAACAGCTTTTCGCTCAGGTTACAAACCCACCTATTGACGCTATAAGAGAAAAAGTTGTCACAAGCACTCTTGTATACCTTGGGGGAGAAAAAAATCTTCTTAAACCCGAGGCTCAAAATTGCGGAAGAATAAGATGCTCAACGCCTATACTTGATAATGAGCAACTTGAAAAATTGAGATGTATTGATGAGAAAGATTTTAAATCCGTTACAATTCCTATGCTTTATAACGCTAAAGAAAAAGATGGTATGGTTAAAGCTATTGACGATATTTTCAGGGCGGTGGATATCGCTCTTGAAAATGGCTGTAATATTATTATTCTCTCAGATAAGGGCGTTACGGCGGAAAAGTACGCTATTCCCGCTCTTTTGGCTTCCTCAGGTGTTCATCATCATCTTATAAGAAAAGGCTCAAGAATGAATGTCAGTATTGTTCTTGAGACAGGTGAGCCGAGAGAGGTTCATCATTTCGCTGTTCTTCTTGGGTATGGCGCTAACGCTGTTAATCCATATCTTGTATATGAGACTTTGGGTGATATGTCACAAAATGGGTATATAAATGTGTCTGAGGCTGAGGCGATTAAAACTTATATTGACGTTGTTACCGGCGGTATTGTTAAGATTATGTCTAAAATGGGAATTTCTACAATTCAAAGTTATCAAGGCGCTCAGATTTTTGAGGCTCTTGGCCTTTCCGAGGAAATTGTGGATAAATATTTTACTGGAACTGTCACAAGAATCGGCGGTCTTTCTGAAGAACATATTGAGAAAGAAACAAGGGTTCGTCATGAGAGGGCTTTTGATATTCTTACAAAAGAAAGCGCCCTTGAACCAGGCGGCGATTATAAATGGAGAAGAGGAGGGGAGTATCATCTCTTTAATCCTGAGTCTGTCTATAAACTTCAAAAAGCTTGTCAAACGGGAGATTATAAACTGTTTAAAGAGTATACCGCCCTTATGAATGAGAGAACAGAACAACTTTGTCATATAAGAGGGCTTCTTGATATAAGGACTGTTGAGAAACCGATAAACATTGATGAGGTTGAGTCTGTTGATTCTATTGTGAGAAGATTTAAGACGGGCGCTATGAGTTATGGCTCTATAAGTCTTGAGGCTCACCAGTGTATGGCTATAGCTATGAACAGGCTTGGGGGAAAGTCAAACAGCGGTGAGGGCGGAGAAAATCCTGATAGGTTTATTCCTGATGAAAATGGTGATTCACGTTGTTCGGCTATTAAGCAAGTCGCTTCCGGCAGATTTGGCGTTACTATAAATTATCTTCAAAACGCTGTTGAAATTCAAATTAAAATGGCTCAGGGAGCCAAGCCGGGTGAGGGTGGTCATCTTCCCGGGAAAAAGGTCTATCCTTGGATTGCTAAAGCCAGAAACTCAACTCCGGGGGTTAGTCTTATCTCGCCGCCTCCTCATCATGATATATATTCTATTGAGGATTTGGCTCAGCTTATTCACGACCTTAAAAACGCTAACAGGAACGCCAGAATAAGCGTTAAGCTTGTTTCTGAGGCGGGAGTCGGGACTATTGCCGTCGGCGTCGCTAAAGGCAGGGCTGATGTTATTCTTATAAGTGGTTATGACGGGGGTACGGGAGCCGCTCCTCGGACAAGTGTGCGTCACGCCGGACTTCCATGGGAATTGGGTGTGGCTGAAACCCATCAGGCTCTTCTTATGAATAATTTGAGAAACAGGGTCGTTATTGAGACTGACGGAAAGCTTCTTACAGGTCGTGATGTCGCTATCGCCGCTCTTTTGGGCGCTGAGGAATTTGGTTTCGCTACGGGGCCTCTTATAACTATGGGCTGTGTTATGATGAGAGTTTGTAACTTGGATACATGTCCTGTTGGTGTGGCTACTCAAAATCCCGCGCTTAGAAAGAAATTTACCGGAAAGCCTGAGTATGTTGAGAACTTTATGCGTTTTATAGCCCAAGACCTTAGAGAATGGATGGCTAAAATTGGAGTTAAATCTGTTGAGGAAATGATTGGTCACGTTGAGAAACTCGCTCCTAAAAAAGTTGATAATTGGAAAGCTAAAACCGTTGATTTGACAAGTATTTTGTATCAGACTAAAATATGTACAAACGACAGGGAAAGATATTTTAATGTAAAACAAGACCATGAGCTTGAGAAAACTCTTGATGTAAACGCTCTTGTCAGACTTTGTGAGCCAGCTATAACTGATGGAAAAAGAGTTGAGGCAAGTATGGCTATAACAAATATTAATCGTGTTGTTGGAACAATTCTTTCCTCTGAGATTTCTAAAAAATATGGTGATGATGGACTTTGTGAGGATACCATTAATTTAAGTTTTTCGGGTTCTGCCGGACAGAGCTTTGGCGCTTTTCTCGCGAAAGGAGTTACTATGCGTTTGTTTGGTGACTCAAATGATTATATCGGAAAAGGACTCTCGGGAGGTAAAATTATTGTTGTTCCTCCTGAAAACGCTGGGTTTAAAGCTGATGAGAATGTTATTATCGGTAATGTCGCTTTCTATGGCGCTGTTAAGGGTGAGGCGTATATAAATGGTCTCGCCGGGGAACGTTTTTGTGTTCGTAACAGTGGTATAAAAGCGGTTGTTGAGGGTATAGGTCAGCATGGATGCGAGTATATGACCGGAGGAAGAGTTGTTGTTTTGGGAAGTGTTGGAAGAAATTTTGGCGCCGGTATGTCTGGTGGTGTGGCGTATGTTTATAACGCTGACGGAGAGTTTGAGAAAAAGTGTAACAAACAACTTGTATCCCTTGAAAGTGTTTCCTATGATGAGGATATATCAGAGCTTAGGGAAATGATTCAGAAGCATTGTGAGTATACCGGAAGTTTAAAAGGAAAACAAATTCTTGGGGATTTTGATAACGAGGTTAAAAATTTTGTTAAGGTTATTCCTTTTGATTATAAAAAAGTTATTAATGAGATTAAAAAATGTTCGGAAAACGGTATGTCTGATGATGACGCTAAAATGGAGGCTTTTGAGGTTGTTATCGGAGCGAGGAAAGAACATGAAAGGAGCGCTGTAAATGGGTAAGCCAACCGGATTTATGGAATTTGACAGAAAACTTCCGGAGGACAGAGAACCTCTTGAGAGAATTAAAGACTGGGGTGAATTTCATACTCATTTTGACCCGCAAAAACTGAGAGAACAAGGCGCGAGATGTATGAACTGCGGTATTCCCTTTTGTCATACCGGAAAGCCTGTTGAGGGCGGCTGCCCTCTTGGAAATTATATCCCTGAGTGGAATGACTTGGTTTATAGGGGAAAGTATGAGGAGGCATATAAAAGGCTTTCAAAAACAAGTAATTTTCCTGAGTTTACGGGACGTGTGTGCCCCGCTTTGTGCGAGGGTTCCTGTACTCTTGGTATGAGTGAGCCTTCGGTTACCGTTAAAAACATTGAGGTTCATATAATTGACAAAATGTTTGAAGAGGGAAAGGTTGTTCCGAGGGTTGTTAAAAAGTCGACTCAAAAAAGAGCCGCTGTTATTGGTTCGGGACCTTCCGGTTTGGCCTGCGCTGATATTCTCAATCAAAAGGGCCATACGGTTACTGTTTTTGAACGTTCTGACAGGGCGGGGGGATTGCTTATGTATGGTATCCCTAATATGAAACTTGATAAAAAAATTGTTCAAAGACGTATTGATATTCTTAAAAAAGAAGGGATTAATTTTGAGCTCAACGCTGAGGTCGGAAAAAATTATCCCGTTTCAAAAGTTATAAATGATTTTGACGCTGTCGTTCTTTGCTGCGGAGCCACAAAGCCTAGAGATTTACAGGTTGAGGGCAGAAATGAGACAAAAGGTATTTATTTTGCCGTTGACTTTCTTAAGGCAAACACTAAAAGTCTTTTGGATTCGGAACTTCAAGACAGACAGTATATAAGTGCTGAGGGAAAAGATGTTATAATTATCGGCGGCGGTGATACAGGAACGGATTGTGTCGGAACAGCTATAAGACACGGCTGTAAAAGTGTAACTCAAATTGAGATTATGCCTGAGGCGCCTGAAAAAAGGCAAGGCAGCAACCCTTGGCCTCAATGGCCTAAAATCAAAAAAACAGATTATGGGCAAGAGGAAAGTATCGCTGTTTTTGGAAAAGACCCCAGAGAATATCTTAATACTGTTACTAAAATTGTTCCTGATGAGAATGGAAATATTAAGGAAGTTCATACCGTTGAGGTTGAGTGGGTTAATGAAAACGGCAAAATGATTCCAAAGCCTGTTGAGGGAACAGAGAAGATTAGACCCTGCCAGCTTATGCTTTTGGCTATGGGTTTTACAGGACCTGAGGATACTCTTATTAAGCAGCTTTCTCTTGAAACTGACGCGAGAAGCAATGTTAAAGCTGAGTATGGAAGATTTGAGACAAATGTTAAAGGTGTTTTCTCTGCCGGGGATATGCGCCGAGGTCAAAGCCTTGTTGTTTGGGCTATTCATGAGGGCAGAGAGGCCGCTCTTGTTTGTGACAGATTTTTGGATGAAAGATAAATAATAGACCTGTTCGGAAACTGATAAAAATGCCATCTAAGCATATCTTTTTCCAATATGCTTTATTAAATTTTCTTGAAATACCACTGCGGGTATTACTGCGAAAATTTAATTTCGCCTATCAAAAAAATTTGTACTTATCTGTCAATTTTCCAGTTTCCGAACAGGTCTAATGTGAGTTCGATGAGAATTTATAATTAATGGAACCTTTTTCTTTCGTAAAAAGGTTCCAAACCTCCCAAAATGCTCTCGAAGCATTAAAAACCTTGAGGTTTCACCTCAAACTCCACAAACTTTTTGAAAAAAGTTTGACAAAAACTTTTGTGCGAAACTAC
>CATJCJ010000071.1 GCA_949738935.1 uncultured Eubacteriales bacterium
CGAGTCCATAAATCTCGTTGTCTAAATACAGTTCTTTGTCATATTTCAACCCATCGGTTTCATCTGGAGGTTTAGCATTGTTATTATATTTGCTGATTAGGGCGCACTCCGTACAAAGTACTCCGCCAAAAGACAATCTGTCAATCCCTGCCGGGAGCGGGCGCTCCCAGCACTCCCGTCCACATGATGGGCAGGTTGTCTGTTTCCATTCCGGATCACAGGGTTCTGGTATGTTTTTTATAAGCGGCATCATCAGATAGCCGCCCCGATCGGTTGATTTTCTTGGTGTTATATGCATTTTCCCTCCTTAATAGTGCTATGCGCCGTAAATCAATTTTCTGCCCCAGTCATATAAGCCGGTATATTCGTGGGGATTAAAATTGAAACCATATTTCTGGAAAAAACTATTATTGCTCATTCTGAACCAGTCCAGGCACAGTTCTTTCTTATTGTATTTTTTGCCGTTTACCACGATCACATCATCAGCTGAGATTATTCCGCCTCTTTTTGTCAATGCCTCCCCATCTGCTGCCTGAGCGAGGAATACACTCTTTCCTATCTGCTCAAAGGCGCGATTAATATGCTGCTTTGTAGCCGGTATGTATAGCCGCATTGACGATGTGCCTGCACTGATGCGGACAGAGGCCACCTCGCCTATTGTTGGTTTTGTTGAGTTGCGGCCGACTATATATACTTTCTGTCCGACTTTGCACGGCAGTTTCACCAATTTCCCTTGTTTCTCCAAGTCCTTGTATTCTTTCCACTCAAAAATAATACGCCGGATATCCTGAAGCATATCTGCTTTTTCGGGTGACATGTTTAACACTCCCATCCATTTTGGGATTTGCTGTAAAAAATCAAATATTTCTTTCAAATCCTTCACGTAGATTACCCCCTCTTCTGCTGCCTTTTGCCAGCTCCACCTCACTTTTTCTGACTACTATATTTGATCGCCAGTGCCATCGCATCTTCCCCTACATCACCATCCCGCTCTTTCATACCTGATTTTTTCAGACATTTTTCCATCTGCTTTTCGTAATCGTAGTCTATCTGCTCTGCCAACCGAGCAGCCATCTTCATAAACTTGCCCCGATAATACGCCTGATACTGGATTTCATCTTTTTTTATTTCGTCCAGCATCTTGACATAATCGTGCAGCATACAAATAATCAATACCACGTCCCCGTAAGAACAGCTGACAACATAGTCACACATCAGACGGAGATTGATTGCCTTTTCGATCATTACCTGCTTTTCTTCTTCCTTGGACATTTTCCGTTCGACTTCATGGAGAAACTGAAACAGGAACCACAGGTGTTCTTTTTTATCTACCATACCGCCTCCTACAGATATGCCGCTTTGGGTTCTCGTAACCCCTCTTCATCCCTTATGAAAGCCTGTCTGCTGTCCAGTTCATCAATCGTCCCTTTTATCGCTTCCCATGCCCAGCAAAGGTCTAAATATCGGAAAATCAGATTACCAACTGTTGGCACAATCCACAAAAGGTCTTTCTTTGACAGGCGTTCCAGCATCCGCAACCGCTTTCCCTTTTCTCTATCTTCGTCTTCGTAATTGTTTTCTCTCGCGAAAAGCATGGAAGTATCTGTTTCCGTCAACGTCAGCGAAACCGTGTTGAACCAGAAAGCCGTCGTTTCCGTTTCATCATCTTCCTCTGCAAATCTGCGGGCTTTCCACGGTATTTCATGATGGCAAATATCACCTTTTATTTGTTCTATGTCGCACCATAATTCCCCTGCTGCATTTGCCATTTCTGTTAAAAGTTCATCGTAATACCCGGCATACTCGCTATTTCGGAAACATCTGTTTCCCCTTCCCTCCATGATCTCATCTACCATGTCTGTGATCGACCACCAATCTAAAGGCTTATAAAGTCCCATCCGCTTTCTCCTTATAAAATTTCTATTCAGCTAAAGTCCCACGCATCTACCCCATAAAGATTATGGCTTTTTCTTGTCAGTGTGATCTTATCCGTAAATTCTTCTCTGCAGCTTCTCTTTGCGGCTCTTCTCCTTCCTTTTGACGTACACTTTTTTATGTGCCTCTTATGCCCAGGTCCGACAAACCTGTTTTTATGATACATTCCCATAGGCTCTCCTATTTTTTTACTAGCCTTATCTTTTTTCTGTTCCTTCTGGCTCCATAATCAGACATAACAAATTCCACACATTCCTCTTTGCGCTGATTCAGTTTCCGATGATCCCCATCATATACCCGGCATTCATCACAGTTAAAACATGGCTCCTGCATCTCCTCGGGCTTAATTCTGTCCAGTGATTGCTCCGCATTATTCACGCAAAACTC
>CATJCJ010000072.1 GCA_949738935.1 uncultured Eubacteriales bacterium
GTGAGAGGGGGTGAGGAAATGGAAGATATGGACGGTATTAATCGTTTATTATGTGAAAGAATTGAGGAAATTTTAAAAAAGAAAACAGCACTTACATCTGAAGATATAAATGCTGTTAAAGAATTGAGTATGATAATAGTTAATTTTGCTCAGATTCGTTTAATTGAAAACCAATACGCCTTGGTGGGGCGTTCGGGTCGATTTTCTCAACGCTTGTCAAAAGAAAACTAATTTGATTTACGTGCTGAATAAGTTGAGATTCTTTGCCGTTAACAGTTCCGTAAAAGAAAATAAGACTTGGATTATGATAACTTATTTCGGTTACATTTAAAAGAATATTCTGACCAAAATGGCAAAGTTTTAAGGCTACTTCATGATTATCATCTAAGTCTTCTTCAAAATCTTGTATTTCCCGCATAATGATTTCATATTGAAAATCGGCTAAATGATGGTCTCTTACAATATTTTTGATTTCTTCCGGATTTATTTTAGAAAAAGGAAAGTAATCTGAACTCATAATTTTCACCACCTTTCAAAAATACTCGGCTTGGCAGAGCCTGTATAGGTATTTTAGCATAGGTTGGCGAAATGTGGAAGAATTAAAACTATTGTATGGTGGGAAAGTTTGAAGCCGAAAGAACAGGATAATATGAAAATGGCGGTGAGGGGGTGAGGGAATGAAAGAAATATACTGTTTTACGAAAGGTGATGAACAAATAAACATATCAAGTGAACAAATAAGAAAGGCAGGTGAAATTGCTATAAAAGCAATATTAACACACCTGCCTGAGGAACAAAGAACTTATGATATTGTGAAATATATACTTAATACAGCTTGTGATTTATTGGGTGAAAAAGAAATAAAATTATAGCATTTTTTCAATTATTTGTTCAAGGGCGTTTACGGTTTTGATAGTTGCTTTTGTTAATTCATCTAAGTTTTTAGGTGCGGATGTCCTTAATAAGCCGGTATCAAGAAAGGTTTTTAAATTAATATTAATGGTATCGGTGTAAATTAAATTTTTAAAGTTATATGATATTTCAAATATTAATTCATCTGTATCCTTTTTTAATTTCATTATATCAATAGGTGCTATTATAGATTGATTTGGTGCTATAAATGTATGTTCTAAATTTTCAAAAGGAAGTAATATATCTTTGTCAATTCTGTATTTTTCTAATTGATGATTACACTTAAAAGAACATATTTCTGTACCAGATACACCAAAATTTTTTAATACTAGATACAAGTTAATTCCACCAATTGATATTGGAGTTGCATAAATGGTTATGTAAGGACGACAATTAGCTTCTATCATAGAGCTGTTTTGTTTTAAAGTCTTTACTGATATTGTAATTGAAATTATACTTACAAAAAGACTTGTAATAATGCCAATTAATTCTAAAAAATCGGATATTGATAGACTGTTTATAATTATCACCACCTTTCAAAAATATTCGGCTTGGCAGAGCCTGTATAAGTATTTTATCATAGGTTGGCGAAATGTGGAAGAATTAAAACTATTGGAAAATCTAAAGCCGAAAGAGCAGGATAAGCCAGAAATGGCGGCATCGAATTCAGGGGGTGAGGGAATAGAAAAAAGAGAAAGTTCAGAAATAATTTTACGACTTGAAGAGTACAAGATTGCGTTTATAGTAGAAGAACTTGTGGAGATTTATGTAAAGACCGAAAGTGAAGAAAATAAAATCAAAATACTTGAAGAATTACGGAATATTTTAATTGACTTAAAAATCATCTGTGGGAGGGTGATTAAAGGTGGAAGATGTAAAAATTGCGGTACAAGTATTAACAGTACCAGAATACGCTAAACAAATCGGTTCAACCGCTAAAAGAGTAAGGACGTTATGTGAACAGGGGATTCTTCCGGCTGAAAGAACTGATAAGGGGCACTGGCGGGTAAAAGTAGTTAATGACTATGTTTCCCGTGAGGCTTATGAAAAAGTCTTATGTGAAAACTCACGCTTGCGGAATAAGCTTAAAAATATAGAAGCTATTCTGAAAAATGTATAAGCGATATGAGATGAAAAAATTGATTTTGAAAAAATTATTATTAATTTTAAAAATAAAGATGTATCTGTTTTTAAAGTTAAAAACCGAAATATGAGTTTTGAAAAGTAAGAGGTAAGGGAATGAAAATAACATACGGGCGAGACGGCTCGACAACGCTTGAGGGAACGCTGAAAGAATTATATGAGTACGTAAGATTAGTGAAAAAATCAATTAACAAGGAAAGATTGATTATTACGGATTTCAGCGGACTTTTCGGCGGTGATATGAGAAAAAGCGGAAAGGAAAATAAAAATGGGAAAATATAAAGGCTTCAGAGCGGACAGGCTTAAAGAGGCAATGAAAGAGAACGGGGCAACTTTTGAGTATATTTGTGAGGTAATGAGAAAAGAGTTTTATCTGCTTTGGGATGAAAGCGAAAAAAATTATATACGAAAAATAGTAAACGGAGAGATACCTCCGAGGATTGTTGAACTTTTTACAATATGCGGGGCTGTTGGCTGTTCGGCGGATTACCTTTTGGGGCTTAAAGATGAGATGTATTGACTGCAGGTTACAGGGAGGAAAATAAATAATGAAACACGGAAGAAATCCAACAAAAAAGCAGAAGATGTTTTTAAAAAAAATATAATCTTAATCCTCAAAATTGGCTTATAGTGAAAGATTGCCGCGAGTGTTTTGAGATTGTACACAGGGTTACGGGAAACAGAAGAATACTTAAAAGAACAAACGCAAGGGAGGTGTGAGGTATGGAACTGATTGAGGGGCTTATATTTACGGCTGTTATTCTTTTTATGGCAGGTTGTAGGATTTGGGCTTCAAATCAGCCTAAAGCGGTGAAAAGAGTCGGTAACAGAAGTCTATATGTTAAATGGAATAAAAAATAGGAGGGTGAATTATGAAAAAATATGAGTTTACGGGAGAAACTTTAGATTGGTACAACAGAATTTTACATAGGATAAGAGCTTTAAAGGATTTTGATAATGTTAAAGCCGGAGATATCGGCGGGTGGATTGAGAAAGAAGAAAACTTAGCTCATGAAGGAGATTGTTGGGTCTATGGCTCGGCGAAAGTCTATGGCTCGGCGGAAGTCTATGGCTCGGCGGAAGTCTATGGAGAGGCGGAAGTCTATGGAGAGGCGGAAGTCTATGGAGAGGCGGAAGTCTGTGGATTGGCGAAAGTCTATGGCTCGGCTATTATAGAAGAAACAAAAGATTATATGA
>CATJCJ010000073.1 GCA_949738935.1 uncultured Eubacteriales bacterium
CACATACATCTTTCAATACAAACCAAGGTTCATCTTTAAGGTTAACTGTGCGTACCTTTACATCATGGTACATGAATGTTTGAAGTTCGTTCATTTGTTCTCCTCCTTAAGAATTAAGTTTACGATTTTCAGTGCGTCCAAGCAGATAGTCAATGGAGCAACCAAAAACGCCCTCCTTCAAGCCATATTTTGTTGCGTATTTGGGACAAAACTGGTAAAAAAAATATGATTAGGGTTCAATTCAAGAACGCTACATATTTTAGTTGCTTCAGAAACAGTAAATTCAGTTTTTCCAGAAAGTTTGCGGCTAAGCGAAGATGTTGATATATCAAGCTCTTTTGCCACTTTCGACATTGAATATTTGTGTTCCCACATAGCTCTATGTATTTCGTTAAAGTTGATTGCCATATCGTTACCCCCCTCGTTGCATTTTTGGGACAATGCTATTATAACATACAACTATGTAAATGTCAACCCAAAATTGCAACTTTTTTTCAAAAAAGCATTGCATTTTTGAAACAAATATGGTATACTATTAGTATAAAAAGGAGGTACACATTATGGATATTAAAACATATGAAATAATTCAAAGAATAAAGAAACGTCGAGAATTGCTAAATCTTAGTTATCAAGAATTAGCCAATCGTACCGGAATGAGTAAATCAACACTACAAAGATACGAAACTGGTGAAATAGCTAATATTCCATTAAGTAAAATTGAAGTATTAGCAAAAGGACTTGAAACAACTCCACAATATATTATGGGATGGGGAGATATTAAGGTTTGTAAATCAGCATCAGCAGCAAGATTGGAAAATAAAGAACTCACTAAATCAGAGGACAAAGAAATTTGTGATTTTATAGAATATACATTAAGAAGGCGCAAAGAAAAGAAATGATACCAGATATAAAAAACTATTATAATGTTTTTCGCAAATCCCAGGAAGCTCTTGTTTTGTTAAATAGCGTTTGCTTTCCTCTTGATTTGAGCACAATATGCGACGAATTGGGAATAATACTTGTTACAAAGCAAGATTATTTAAATTATCGACAAGATACAAATAGCTTGAACCAAGAAATCTGTATAAAAGATGGACGTTCATATTTAGCATATATAAATGGAGAAAAAATTTATACTATCATTTATGATGAAAAGCCATATTGGAGATGGCGATTTACAATTGCACATGAACTTGGACATATTCTTTTAGGGCATTTAAATGATGAGCGTCTGCAAATTGAAAGAGGGGGCATTGACACTGGGTTATATCAAGAATTAGAAAATGAAGCAGATGTATTTGCAGGAAATTTTTTAGCACCGCCAGTTTTGATTAACGAGAAATTACGACAATATAATTTTCCGTATCCGTATTCTACGATTAGTAACACTTTTCAAATTTCAACAACGTCTGTACAATATTATAGATATAAAGATTATCAAATATGGTTATCCAAGCGATCGTTGACAAATTCTGAAATCATTATTTTAAAAATACACAAGCGAGAAATGCATATTACTCATTGTTTGGAATGTAACGCAGAAATGTATTACTGTAAAAGTAAATTTTGTGTTGTATGTGGCTCAAAAAAAATAGGAAGATTTAAATGGAGTAAAAATAAAACAATGACTTATTCAAAAATTGAACTCAATGAAAACCAAAAGCCGTTAGAATGTCCTCGTTGTAAAAATGAACACTTACCATCTGACGGAGAATATTGTCAAATATGTGGTGCTCATATTTACAATGACTGTACAGGTGTTAACAATGAGTTTGACAGTTGTGAACACAGTGAACATTTAGATGGTGATGCAAGATATTGTCCTTATTGTGGTTCACCAACCACATATTATGTAGATAAAATTTTGAGGGATTATAATGAGGAACTCAGGCAAACAGCAACCAATCATAACCTCAATACAAATGCGGTATCAAATGATGACAATAATAACGATGATTATCCTTTTTAAACAATGAAAAAATAAAAACTTTAAAACGGAGGAACGACAAAATGAAAAAGCAACAAATGTCACAGTCGCCTTATCAGCAAAACATACAACAAAAAGTTGGTGCAATAACAAGAAAATGCAAATACTGCAAATCAGAAGTCCCTGCAAAAGAAAAAATTTGTCCTAATTGTCAAAAAAAATTAACAGGTATAAGTGCTCCTGTTGCACTTGTAATTATAATTTTAATTATAGCTTTTGCGATAATAATGGCAACTCTTCCAAAAAAATCAACTTCAAGTAATATAAATACTTCACATAATATAACAATACCACTTGAAGTGCTTGATTGTTCAGCATTTAATCGAATTTCCGTTGATGTATTGTGCGAAAAGCTTGGAAATCCTAAAGGGGTTGAAGATTGGAACAATATAAACTCCAAAGGCGAATTTCAAATGCAAATATATACATATGATATAAAAGATTTTTATGCAGAATTTATTATTTATGAGGATACGGTAGTAAAACTCCGACTTTTTTCTAATTCGGAATGGACAATTGAAAGCGCAAAATTTAATGATATTTTTGCAATGTTTGGGATTGAACCAGGCGATGATATAAGGAAAACCGTTGATACAGGAGTAACATATAAATTTTCACCGGTATCCGATGAAGTAGCAGAATTTGAAGTATATGATTACGATAAAAATAATGCAACTTTTAAAATTGTTTACGTCACATATGACTTAAATTATTTTGTGTGAAAAAATATATTTAAAGGAGTCCATAAACAATGAAACTTCCACCCTTCGAAAAATTCCTCGCCGAAAAAGAACAATCCACACTCAAAAACATCTTGAAAAACGTTCCCAAAGGCAGCCCGAAGAACGCGCAGGACTTTGTACACCAAGCAACCCAAAAATGAGTATGAATATGGCGGTTGAATACCTTAGGGCTTATCATGAGTGGCTTTCAAAGTATCTTGAAGATAAATAACCGTTTACATAAGCAAAAAGCCTTCGGCACTCCACCGAAGGCTTTAAAAACAGGAGGAAAAAATGGCACGAATAAAGAACAAGCCCCGCCCTGACGGATTGCTTAAATCAAAAATTTACCTTGGCACAAAGGACGGAAGAAAACAATACAAGTATGTTTACGCGCAAACGCAGCGTGAGCTTGAAAGAAAAGTAACCGAGCAAAAAATAAAGCTCGGCAAAGGGATAGACCTTACTGCCGAGCGTGATACTTTTGGTGCGTGGGGAG
>CATJCJ010000074.1 GCA_949738935.1 uncultured Eubacteriales bacterium
ATTATTCTTTGATATAATGCTGTTTGTCATTCCGGCAAAGGTTCTATATTTATTATAATAATTTCTTATATTTTTAAACATATTAAGTGTATCATTATAAATCCTTACACCATATTTTCGTTTTAAATTCACGATTAAATTTCTGTTTCTATTATTATAGGCTTCAATAGAGCGCATTAATTGAAGTTCTTCTGAATTTGGTTTCCCAATAATAATAGGGGGACTTTTTAACATAAACGGCGCTGTAATACAAGAAGAAACTCTTAAAGCGGTTTCTTTAAGTTCATTGTCGAAAGCTTTGTCAAGATAACTTTTATACCAATTGAAATCATCTTCATTTGAATACTTTTCTTTTAGTTCATCAATCATTTTATAATACTTTTCGGTCATACTCATCATATTGTCAGTAATTCCTTGTGTATGGTCTGCGGAATTTCTAAGTTCCTGTCCATATTCCATAATTTTCAGAGTGTTATTGTGTCTAAGTTCTGATAATTCATTTTCATCAAAAATTTCCCCAAAGTGTGTTTTTTTTGAAAATTCCAATATTACGCCTGTATTGTTTTTTTTACTTTGATTTTTATTATTAAATATTCTGCGTACTTGCATACTTGCAGCGGTAATTACAGGTTTAATATTAGAGGTATTATTTATATTCATTTTAATCCTCCTTAATAAAGGAATTTGTTACACAAATTATTAATTAGTATAAAATAATATGTATTTATTTTCAAATACAATTAATATCTTTGGATAAATTTTCTTTGTGTAACAATTCCTTTATATAATATAATTATTTTGACAATATTATTTCATATCATCTGGAAGCCATTTTGTATCATAGTCATAAATACACTTATGTGGATATACAGCTCTATGTTCTTGATTACCAATCATATAATAAACATTAGGGTGAAAAATATCAAATACTTTTCCTGTATTTACATCAACAACAACTTTAATATGAGGCAATTCTTGTTTAGGAACTTCATTACTTCCTTTTCTCTCCATTGTATAATCAGTGTTATATATTGATAATAATAACGCCTTATTAGTTGAATATGCGCCGAACCAATTCGTGTCATACTTTACAAATACAGGTAAATCTGCGTCAGGAAAACCGCCTTCTCCACGCATCATTCCAACTTCATAATCAAAAATTGCAACGTTTTGTCCTTCTTTTCTTCTCAAATACATACTTGTATCAGTAGTAGAGCCATATGCATTACTTATATGATTTTCAAAAGAAAATGTTAAATCTATTGTGTTACCATTTACGTAGTAAGTTGTTCTATCTGTGGATTGAAAAACCATACTATAATCCGGAGTATGCATTCTCAGTCTGGCAGATGGAATATATGATGTTGAGGTTACACTAAGAGTATAAGTATCATTTTCATCAAAACTTCCGCTTGGACTTCCTACATAATAATAATATTCACCAGGGTCAAAGGTAGTAACTGAATCGGTAGATATATTATAAAGTTTATCACCTTTAACTACATACAATACATAATCAGAATTTTCAGGTTTTGTAAATGATACATTAACAAATTTACTTTGAGGATAATTCACCTTATAATAGTCAATATCAAAAGGATTATCTATAGCGTCGGTTATAGTAAAACCTTTTTCATCTACTTCTGTTGCTGTACTAAGTGTGTCATTAGGCTCATTCTTAATATTATTAGTTGCTTTATACGCAACTAATGAATATTCACCAGTTCCAGAATAACTGTTTACCATAAAGTAATATATTCCACTGTCAGCAATATAATCAAAATATTCTGTAACACCTGCGCCACCAGAAGCTGCCCCTGCAACAACATGTAATGACATTGTATCTGTATCTAACTTAAAAAGGTATAAATCAAAATCAGATGAATCGGCTACAGCGAGTGCGGAAGATATTTTAGCTTTTTCGTCCAACTGTATGCCATACCAACGCTGTTGACCTTCAGCAGTTATATTGCCGCCTATAACTCTTCCAAAATTAATAACATAAGCGTTATTGGGATCTGTATTCTCAGAAACTGCTCTTGTTTTATTTTCATTTAACATATTGTCAATCGGAATTTCGTTTGGTGATGAATTTTGTTTCGCCTTATTGTTATCAATATTTTTATCAATAATATTTTCAGAAGACTCATCGTTTAATTCCAACACTTCTCCACTTTTTACAAGTTCATCAACCATAGTCCCAACATCTTCAACCCCAATGTTTAATGGTTCTATGGATTTAAAATTTATATTTCCCATATCTAAATCAGTATTTTCAGCATATACATTTACAGACGCAATAAGACAAGTTGACAAAGCAAAAGATAAAATACCTTTTAAAAATTTTTTCATTCGAAAATCACTTTTCCTTTCATAAATTTTATCGACCAACAGTAACATTAAATTAACAAATTTTAATAAAAACACCCCACCTCCTTATGAAAATATAGATTTTATAGACTATAAATTTAGTCCTTTATTTTATAAAATTAGGTCGTTTACAACCTAAACAACCCAATTTTTAAAATCAAATTATCTGTATAATGTACCACTATAATAGCCTATATATTTATCACCAGATTTATCATAATTATCTAATGTCAGCGTACCCGTATAAGTATAACCGTCTTTTTTTGTAGATACTTTTATACTCGTAGGAATCGAGCCATAGCTTTCATATTTATAATCTTTTACAGTAAGATAATATGCCGCTCTGCTAAGATTATTTCCGACAACATAATTTTCTATATCAGAATAATTTAACTCGATTTCAAGTATTTCATCTGAAAAATTAATCTCTGGAACAAAACCTCTTTGCGGTTCAATACATACTATAGTTGTTTCATCATCAAGCTCATTTCCAATCATATAAGTATCAGTAGTCGCAAAAACTGTAAATACACTACCTACAAAAATCAAAGAAACGACCGTTGAAAAAACAGAAGCCTTTTTTAAATTCATAATCGCATACATCCTTTCTTCTAAAGAATTTTTTATAAAATGATTATACAAATTATTACTTTCATTAGAGTTTAATTTTTGAGCGTAATTTACTAAACTGTTAGCGTATTTCTTTTTACTTCCTAAAAGAACGATAGCTTTTTTATCGCACAAAATCTCTAAATCCTTTTCTATAAAGAATCTTAGAAACCAGACAAAAGGATTAAACCAAAACACGCATATCAAAAATGAAAATAATAATTCTATAATAAAATGAAAACACTTAATATGTAAAATTTCGTGCAATAAAATATGTGACAACTGCTCCCTGTTATCAAAATCATAATCAAAAGGAAATAAAATAACAGGTTTAATAATTCCAAATGATACCGGAGATGAAATTTCATTTGATACTTTAATAGTCACATTTCTCTTTAAGTTTTGTTTTTTTATAAAATCATATATATAATCTGAATCGAATAATACGGCGTTTTTAATTTTTCTATGACTGTTGTAAAAAACAATCAGAAAATATATACTTAAAAGTATAAAGCCAATTAACCATATATATATAAATATATTATTAATTATACCA
>CATJCJ010000075.1 GCA_949738935.1 uncultured Eubacteriales bacterium
CCGTGCATACTTTTTGTATTGTTCTTCACATCTTTTTATATTCTTCCAAACTTTTCCGCTTTGTCCCATTGACCTCTCTGTAAAAACTCCCCTCTCACCTCTCAAAAAAAAACACCCTTTCCGGATGCTTCCCATTAACCTCTCCAAAAAAAACTCCCCCTCCTCCAAAAAATTCCCCTTTAACCGCAGCGTTTTAAGGGGTCCGGGGGAAATCGCAATCCCCCGGCGCTTTTGGTACTTTTCTCGCAGAAAAGTACATAATCAGCGTTTCAAAGAGTCCAGAAAAAATCCCACTCCTCTCACCTCTACAAAAAAACTCCCCCTCCTCCAAAAAACTCCCCTTTAACTGCAGCGTTTCAAGGGGTCCGGGGGAAATCGCAATCCCCCGGCGCTTTTGGTACTTTTGGCGTACAAAAGTACATAATCACAAATCAGAGAAAACAGAGGGCAGCAATTCTTTAAACTCCTTCAAAATCCCGAGAGCGATTTCCCTAATCTGAGGATGAGCGGCAAAATCAGTTCTAAGTCTAAAAAAATGCCTCCACTCTCTCAAGTTCATGGTAACGACTATTTCAGTTTTAATAGAATTAGGAAGAACCGTTCTGGCCTCTTGAGGTTTAGCGCCCATTTTAATAAGCGTGTTATATTGTTTTTCAGCGAACTCCATACTTTTTTTCCACTCAGCGAAATAATTTTTATCTTCATCAGAATCCTCATTCCAAAAACAAGGTTTAATAAAAGTAAGCTCATTCCCAAACTTGTCTTTGGAATAATTGCAATATCTTGTTGACTCCTGCGAAAAACTCGCTATTCTGTGTCTCACAATCTCATGGGAAACGCCCCTGTCACAAATAATTCTAACTGTTATTTTTTCATGTTCAAGAACAGACTCATGTCCTTTTTTAATGATATTAGCGATAAACTTCTCAGCCGAGCCGTCAGAGATATTGCTTTCACTTTTATAACAAGTTCTCCCCGCCCTTTCAATAAGAGCCAAAATTTTTTGACTGTCAATTTTATCCTCAATATAAAATGAGGGTTCAATAATCTTCAAGAACCTCGCTCCTTTCATTCTCACATAACTCTTCGGCCCTCCAAGGCTCTCATAAGAGTAACGTCATCAACATACTCCAAATCCCCCCCAACAGGAACTCCGTTAGCGATTCTGCTGACAGTAACTCCAAGAGGCTTAATAAGTTTGCTCAAATACACAGCGGTAGCCTCACCCTCAACATTAGGATTTGTAGCGACAATAACCTCCTCGATATCATCTTTTTCAATTCTGGCGATAAGCTCCTTAATTTTAAGCTCCGCCGGAGTAACTCCGCTAAGAGGTGATATAGCGCCGTGCAAAACATGATAAACCCCTGTATACTCTTTTGTTCTCTCATAAGCCGCCATATCTCTCGGCCCCTCAACAACCATAATAACATTTCTATTTCTTTTGGGATTAGAGCAAACAGGGCAGACGTCATCCTCCGTAAGATTACAGCAAACCGAACAATACTTTATATTTTTTTTAACATCCGCTATACTTTGAGCCAAAGCCCGTGCATTTTCCTCAGGCATATTAATAATGTAAAAAGCCAGCCTTTGAGCTGACTTTCCTCCAATACCCGGCAATTTTGACAATTGTTCAATAAGTGCCGAAACAGAATTACCATATAAATTCATTAAAATAACCCCCCGGGCATACCCATACCGCCGGTAATTTTTCCCATTTCATTGTTAGCCGTCTCGTCAGCCTGTCTTATAGCCTCGTTAACAGCGGTCAAAACAAGGTCTTGAAGCATTTCAACATCATCAGGGTCAACGACGTCAGGAGAAATCTCAATAGACTTAACTTGTTTTTTTCCGGTAATAATAACTTTAACAGCCCCTCCGCCGCTTGTAACCTCAAACTCTTTATTTTCAAGCTCAGTTTGCATCTGTTCCATTTGTTTTTGCATTTTTTGGGCTTGTTTCATAAGATTATTCATATTCATACCGCCCATGCCACCGGGAAATCCCCCGCCAAAACCTTTTGCCATAATAAAAAACCTCCTAAAAAATTTAATAACAAGATTATATTACCATACATAAAAGATAATTTCAACTTTTTATTTTAATAGTTTCTAGACAGGCTTTCTTAGATTTTAGACATGTTTTAATAAAAACCACCATAAAGTTTTGAGAGAAATCCAATATAAACAATTGCAATTTTTTTTTAATTTTGATATAATTTTCTACAATGATAAAAAAATAATCTTTTGGGGAGATTTAACAATATGATAAAATTATCCGTTATTATGGCGGCGTATAACGCCAAGGATTCAATAGAACAGGCAATACTCTCAATCGAGAACACTGTAAGAAAAAATGAGCTTGAGATTATAGTTGTTGATGATTTTTCAAAAGACAACACTTGCGGCATAATAGAAAACCTGCAAAAAAACTATTCAAATATAAAATTATATAAAATGGAAAAAAACACAGGAGGTCCCTCAGCGCCAAGAAACCTTGGAATAGAAAAAGCCGCCGGCGAGTATATAACAATAGTCGATGACGATGACACGGTAAACGCTGAAAACCTCATAAATATACTTGATATAGCCATAGAAAAAAACGCCGACTTTGCGAAAGGATATTTAATAAATTTTGACGGAAAAAATAAGACAATAGAAAACAGAATAGGAGTTGAATGCGAGAACAGCTTTGACACAATGGAAAAAATGATACAATATCAAAGCACAACTTCTGATATGATAATTCGCCGAAACTTTCTGATTGAGAATAACATAAAATACGATTCAAAGCTCAAAATAGGAGAGGATACTGTTTTTATAGCAAAAATTTTCTCTCACAAGCCGAATGTAATTTATATAGATAACTATTTTTGGATTCATAGTACAGTGCCAGAGGACATATCAAATCTTTCCTCAACTCAAAACTGCGGCGACAAAGAAATACGTGACCAGTTAATTTCCTGGAGGACAACAAACGACATACTCTCAAAAATCACGATAAACTATTACAAACTGCGTCTTCCGGCTTCTTTCAGAAATATATTGATATCAATAGTCAGATACTCAAACGGAATAAGCAGAGAATGTTTTGAGGAACTTTCCTCTTTTTCCAAAGAGACGGAAAACTATACAAAAGGTACAATGAATCTCTCAAAAAGATATAATGATTTATACGAAGCGATACTTTCCGGAAATTACGAGGAATTTTTAAAACAGTCCAGAAGAAGAATATTGATAAACGGGTACGATTTAAAATTCATTCTGCCAATTGTTCCATATCTTGAGAAAAACTTTGAGGTAAAAGTTGATGAGTGGACAGGTCACGATTCTCACGATGAGCGTAAAAGCCGAAATTTACTCGAATGGTCGGATATAATCTGGTGTGAGTGGCTCTTAGGAAACGCTGTATATTACTCAAAGCGGCGAAATAAGAATCAGCGTCTTATAATAAGATGCCACAAATTTGAGATATATCGAGATTTTGGTCAAAAAGTAAATATAAATAACGTGAACTTATTTTTAACTGTAGGATATTATTGGTTTGAGAAGTTTTCAAAAAATTTCAATATACCAAAAAATAAAATGCGATTATTAAGTAACTATGTCGAATCCAATATCTACTCCGATAAAAAAAGTCCTGACAGTAAATATAACATAGGATTAGTTGGCATAGTTCCAAAATTAAAAGGACTTATGAAAGCTCTTGAGCTTTTAAAGCTATTAAAAGAAAAAAATAAAAAATTCAAACTCTACGCAATGGGAAAAACTTACAACGAGATAAGCTGGATAAAAAATAATCCGGAAGAATTCGAGTATTTCAAAAACTGTGATAAATTCATAGAGGAAAACAATTTAAAAGAATCCGTAATATTTGGGGGATTTATTGAGAGAGAAAATTTATACAATAACATAGGGTATGTCCTCTCATTAAGTGACAATGAGAAGCCGGAATCTTTTCATCTCGCCCCCGCGGAGGGAGTATGCGCCGGCAGCATCGGAATGCTTTTAAACTGGCCCGGTGTGGAATATATATATTCAGACTATTTTATATTCAAAGGCATAGAGGAAATGAGCGAATTTATATTAAAAGCCTCATCAGATGAAAATTTATTCAGCAAAACAGTAAAAAAACAGAAAGAATATATAATATCAAACTATGACATAAATAAATTTATGGAAACACTCTCAAACTATTTAAAACAAATAATGATAATGAGTTAAAACTGATAAATAGGTGAAAATAAATGGAAAAACAAGGTATTATAAAAAATTTAATAAAAAACAGAGAATACATTCTCTACTACGCCAAAATAATATTAAGAACAAGAGTATCCGGAAGTTATCTTGGGTTTTTATGGCTTTTTATAGATCCGTTAATGTTTATGCTTATATACTCTTTTGTAGTAAAAGTTGTATTTAGAAGCGGCATAGAAAATTTCAATGTTTTTGTCATAATCGGTCTGACATCTTGGAATTTATTTTCAAGAAGCGTTTTAATGGCGGCAACATCAATCGCAAGAAACAAAAGTATTTTTGAACAAGTATATTTTCATAAATTTGTATACCCCACATTATACCTGGTATCCTATATATATGAGTTTCTAATAGCTATGATACTTGTTGTTATAATAATGCTGTTTTCGGGTATACCATTTACTTGGCATATGATAGAAATAATACCTGTTTTATTTACGTGCGTATTGTTCACATATGGCTGTTCATTAATAATATCTCACTTTGGAGTATATTTGTTTGATTTAAGAAATATTCTGGATTTCACAACAAGATTTTTATTTTATTTTTCACCAGTAATGTGGAGTTATGATAATTTAAAATTTTCTTTGATATGGATATTAAAACTAAATCCTATGTCAATAATTATAGGCTCTTTCCGTTCCTGTATTATGTATGGAAAAAGTCCCGTATATTCTTATCTTTTAGCCATTTGCCTTTTTTCCTGCGTATTGATAAAGCTAGGATATTGGCTTATAACCAAACACGAGGACTCTTATGCCAGAATGATATAATTTTTAAATAGCTCTATTCAGATACAGATTATTTATTAAGATTTTTAAAACAAAATGGTTCTTGTATAGATGAGTTTTTAGAGGAAGATGCCAAAAATTTATGAAATTATGGATATATAAAATTTTACAAATAATCAAGAGGTAAATTTTATGAAAGAATTAATAAAACTTGAAAACGTTGATTTAATATATCAATCAGCGGAAAGCCTATCAATAAAAAAAGCGTTAAAAATGATACTTCATTATAAAACAGAAAGTTTATTAAAAAAATATAAAGCCTTAAACAATATATCTTTTTCAATAGAAAAAGGAAAAGTATACGGAATAATCGGCAACAATGGAGCTGGAAAAAGCACATTGCTGAGAATTCTCTCAGGTGTTATGTCTCCCAGTGCCGGAACAGTCACAAGAAAGTATACAACAATAAATCTTCTTGCTTTAGGGGTTGGATTTTCAAAGGAAATCCCTGGATATGACAACATATTTTTAAATGGGATGCTGCTAGGTTTCTCAAGAAAACAAATCAATGACAAATTAAAAGATATAATAGATTACAGTGAACTTGGCAACTTTATATATAAGCCAATGAAAACATACTCAAGCGGTATGATATCTCGTCTTGGATTCTCAATAGCGATAAATTTAAAGCCCGAAGTTTTACTTATTGATGAGATTTTAAGCGTAGGCGATATAAAATTCAGAGAAAAAAGTTTTAACTCAATTAAAAACATAATTAAAGATAAAAACACAACTGTAGTAATAGTTTCTCATAGCCTGTCACAAATCTCTGACCTTTGTGACAACATCATATGGCTTGACAAAGGAAATTTAATCGCTAAAGGAGATACTGACACTGTATTAGAATTATATAAACAGTTCAACAATAATAAAATAACAATAGAAGAGATATTAAGAGAAAAAAACACAAACAGTGTTTATATTGAGGACAACAACATTATTGTCGACTATTCAAAATATATTCTGAATTTTATTGACTTCGAGGAAAAAATATTTTTAGAAAAAACCTTTGATTATATAAAAATTCTCAGTATAAATGGAACAACTTTAAAAGTCACAAAAAGAAATATTGATAACGGGGATTCTTTTTTATATTTTGAGTTTGAAAAACCAAAAGATATATCTGTAATATTAAAACTTGACGAAATCATTGAAAAACATAAATTTGACAGCTTATATAAAAAACCACCCTTCGACAATAGATACGGCGAGAATAAAATCACAGGTCCTCACGGATATTATGAACTTAAAAATGGCAGTATTTTTATATCTAAAATCTACAACTATAAAATGCTGGAATGCGAATATGAGAACAATGAAAAATCAACTTTAATTGAGTTTATTTCCGAGCTAAACGATATAGAACAAACTGACTCAAACACAATTAAATTTTCAATAAAAGAAAATAAAGTAAAAAACAGTAAAACATCGTTTTTCATACTTGTATCAAAAACAAAATTATTCCGTGATATAGAAAACCTTGAAAATTATATGGAATATTATTATAACAGTATTTTCAATAACTCTGTTTGGTGTTCGTATTTTATGATTCCAGCGTGTACCTACACAAAACTTCCTTATTCCATAGAACCTTTCACAAAAGATGGATATGGTTTCAGCCTTCAGCATTCATCGCGAAAGGATTTATTCCCATACTATTTTCAAACTCAGGAAAGATTTTTTTATAATATGATTGTAAACGCGGTTTTGCAGACATATATGTATCAACAAAATGAAAATTATATCTTTTTTACGCCTTATACTTCGACCTGGTTAAAAAAAGACACTGGTATAACCGCTCCATATATAGACACAAGATTAAATGAGACTTTTATATTAATGGAAAAAGACTTTTTTCCAAAAACAAAAATATTCTCAAATATAGACCCTGAAAAAAATTATATAGACTTTCTATATAATTATTATAAAACAGGAAAAGGAATTTACAAAATTGGAAACGGCATATTTTTCCCGGATTATTTCAAAGATGGCTTAGAAAGAATAACTCACGCCTCTTTAAACCATCAGCTTGGAACAGCGTCAATGTTTTTAAACGCGTACGATAAATATAAAGACAAAAAATATCTTGATGTTTTTAACAGCATTCTTGAATTTATAAAAAACAGCTATGACAACTGGATTAACAAAGAAACTGGTGATTTATATTATGGTGTGAGAACAAACTCAAAAAATCAATACGAATACTATGACAAAGATTATGTTTATGTAACATTATTAGATTTGCTTATTCTGCAAACAGCATATATAAAAATACTTCAATGTGATAAAAATAAAATTATTGAAAATCTAATGAACGTTAAAATTAATTATTTAAAACAAACAGAATATGATATTTTCAATCCAAACGCTAAAAACGCCCCTGGAGAAAAAACAGATTCTCGAAAGCAAGCGTTAAAACTATATAACAAATTATACGATAATTAAAAAACCGTAAAAAAGGTGAATTAATATGAAAAATATAAAAACAATAACTATCGGCGATGGAATAAAACTTTCCGGTTATGAAGATGAATATATCCTTTCAATAATAGAAAAAACAAAAGGCTTTTATGAGCAAAAACTTCTTGATGGCTGGGTTTACAAATACGCCAAAGAAGCGAAAATAATTTATGATATAGGCGCAAACATAGGAAATCACACAGTTTATTTCGCCAAAAAATTAAATGCCGAAAAAATATACTCTTTTGAGCCTATGCCCATAAACTACAAAATTTTTGAGAAAAATATCGCCGATAATAAAATCGAAAATATAGTAACCCCATATAACGTCGCTCTCGGCGCTGAAAGTTCTTCCGCCTCAATGGCTATAGAACAAGAAAATAACAACGGAACGGCGAAAATTGACCTAACCTCAGAAACCCCTGGGGAAACTGTCAAAATAATAACCCTTGACAGTTTAAATCTTCCTATGCCTGATTTTATAAAAATAGATGTGGAAGGATTTGAGCTAAACGTTCTCAAAGGTATGATAAATATTTTAAAAAACTCAAACGCTCCCATCTGGATAGAAATTGACGAGGATACTTGTGAAGAAGTTTATTCTCTTTTATTAGAATACGGTTATGGTATATTCTCTTTCAATCTTGAAAATGATAATAATTTTATATTCTCAAAAGAAAAAAAACTTTGTAATAATAATTTGATGATAAGAGAATTATTGACACAAGTAAAAGATAAGCGAAAAATAAGATTAGACTCCCGTTCTTTTGAGTCCAAATATCTTTACGAGCAAAAAAAATGTGAGGAGCAATATAAAGACATTCAAAAACTTACCTCAAAATTTGAATATGAGCAGAATAAGTGTAAAGAACAATATGAGGATATCCAAAAACTTACCTCAAAATTCCAATATGAGCAAAAACTCGCTAAAGACTTAAAAAATCAAAAAGCTAATCTGGAAAATCAAAAAGCTAATCTGGAAAATCAAAAAGCTAATCTAGAAAATCAAAAAGCTAATTTGGAAAATCAAATAAAAATTAAAGACGGACAAATTGAATACTTTAAAAATTTAAGCGCTGAAAGACAAAGAATTTTAGAGGGATACAACACTTCCATACTCTTTCGAATGTTAAAAAGATACTGGAACTTGTCATCAAAGCTGCGGAACAAAACAAAAAAAAACGTTTATAAACTAGGTCATTGGACATACTACAAACTCTCAAAATATCCAAAACTAAGAAAAATGTGTTCAAAGATAAATGGCAAACTGAAAATTTTCAAAAACCCAAACGCTGTCGTCGCTCCTCAGACAGAATTAAAAGATAATTTATACAGCGCTAAATCAAAAATAAAATTCGCGAGAAATTTAAACGTGGCGATGCTTGTAGACCAATTTACTTATAACAGCTTTAAATATGAGTGTAATCCATATCCAATAGAGCCGTCAAACTGGCTTGAAATATTCAAAAATAATAAAATAGATATATTTTTCTGCGAATCGGCATGGTCAGGAGTTGACCCTGTAAGAAGACCGTGGAAAGGACAAGTCTACAGCAGTATAAACTTTCAGAAAGAGAACAGAACAGCACTTTTATCTGTTTTAAGATATTGCAATGAAAACAACATTCCAACAGTATTCTGGAACAAGGAAGACCCAACCCACTACCCTGACAAAGTTCACAATTTTGTGGATACAGCAATAAAATTTGACCATATCTTCACAACCTCAATAGAATGCGTTGAAAAATACAAGAAAGAATACGGACACAAAAGCGTACACTTATTGATGTTCGCGACACAGCCAAAACTATTCAATCCAATAAATAAATTCAATAGAACAGATGAAATAATTTTTGCCGGAAGCTGGTATTGTCAGCACGAAACCAGGTGCAAAGAAATGGAAATAATTTTGGATAAAATCATAGACAGCGGATATAAATTAAAAATATATAATCGCTATTCCGAATCAGACGACCCAAATCATTTTTTCCCGGAAAAATATCATCAATACTTAAACCCCTGTTTAAGTCACGATAAACTTGACATAGCCTACAAAGGCAGCAAAATGGCACTAAATATAAATACGGTAGTAGATTCCGAGTCAATGTTTGCCAGACGTGTTTTTGAGCTTATGAGCAGTAACACTCTTGTAATCTCAAACTACTCAAAAGGAATGGAACTTTTGTTTGGAGAAAACATATACTTTGTTGAAAAAGACAAACCTTTGAAAATAAAAGATATAGAAAAAAAATGTTACAACTCATTATATGATGTACTAAAAAACCACACATATGAGACAAGACTCAGACAAATTTTAGACAACATAGGATTTAAATACAAAGAAAACGACAAAAGTATCTCTTTTATATACTTTATAGAAGACATAGACTCAGCAAAAAAAGTGTATGAACATTTTACGTCTATATCATATAAAAATAAAAAAGCGATTTTTATTGTCGAAAGCAACAATAACCTTAATGATATACTATGTAAATATCACGGAAATAAAATAACAGTTATTTCAAAGCACTTCATAGAAAACTATGAAGACGTTTTAAATATAACAACGCCATATTTCATATGGACAGACATTGACTCCGATTTAAGTTTTACAGATAAAGCTATACTTCACTTCAGTTATATTAATAATGATACCGCCATATTCTGTAAATCAAGCTCATACAAAATTGAACCAGTCATATTATCAAAAAATATGCTTTGTAACAAAAAACTTTTTTCAGCCTCAAAAGAAGCGTTTTTAAAAAATAAAGAAACTATCGTAAATGGGTATGAAATATAATCAACACCATTGAAAGAAATTTTTATTAAAGGCATAAACGAGAGATTTTCGTTTATGCCTTTTTATTCTTCATATTTACTAGATTTCTCTCAAAACTATAAGTATTTCACAATATTATTGATTAAATTCCAATATCAACGCCCTCAAGAACCCTATTCATATTTTTAACAGCACACATCTCACCGCACATAGTACAAGTCTCAGAAATCTCAGGCATTGACGACTCTCTGTAAGCTTTAGCCTTTTCAGGGTCAACAGCCTCTTTAAATTGAGCATCCCAATCCAAAGCCCGTCTCGCTTCCGCCATACGTTTATCCCATTCTCTCGCACCCTTAACGCCTTTAGCGATATCAGCGGCATGAGCTGCAATTTTGCTCGCTATAATACCATCTTTCATATCCTGTAAATCAGGAAGTCTCAAATGCTCAGCGGGAGTAACATAACAAAGAAAATCGGCTCCGTTAGCGGCGGCGATAGCTCCCCCAATAGCGCTTGTAATATGGTCGTATCCCGGAGCGATATCCGTAACCAACGGCCCCAGAACATAAAAAGGAGCGCCATGACAAAGTCTTTTTTCAATAATCATATTAGCGGCAATCTCATTCATAGCCATATGTCCCGGCCCTTCAATCATCACTTGAACATTTCTATCCCAAGCCCTTTTTGTAAGCTCTCCCAAAACAATAAGTTCCTCAATCTGACTAGCGTCCGTGGAATCCTCAATACATCCCGGCCTGCAAGCGTCCCCAAGACTTAAAGTAACATCATACTTCTCACATATATCAAGAACCTCGTCATAATACTCATAAAATGGATTTTCATTTCCCGTAAGCTCCATCCATGAAAATACCAAAGCTCCTCCTCTTGAAACAATATTCATAAGCCTGCCATTATCTTTAAATCTCTTAGCGGTATTTTTATTTATACCAACATGAATTGTCTGAAAATCAACTCCATCCTTAGCGTGCGCCTCAACAACCTCAAGAAATTCTTCCGCCGTAATATCCTGCAATTTTTTATGATGATACCCAATAACGTCATACATAGGAACAGTTCCAATCATAGCGGAAGACTCATCAACAAGCCTTTGTCTAAAGTCTTTTGTTTTACCATAAGAGCTCAAATCCATAATAGCCTCGGCTTTCATATCAAGAGCCGTTCTAACCTTTTCCATTTCTTTATCAATATTAGCGCAATCCTTTGAGATTCCCAGATTAACATTAATTTTAGTTCTCATACCCTGTCCCACAGCCTCAGGGTCAAGCTTTTTATGATTTTTATTAGCCGGAATAATTACCTTTCCTGACGCCACAAGTTTTCTAAGCTCGTCAGCGTCAATATTTTCCTTTTTAGAAACAATTTCCATTTCTTTAGTAACAATACCTTTTTTAGCGGCGTCCATTTGAGTTGTAAACATAATAAAGTCCTCCATAAAATTTTATAGTAACAAAAAAGCTTTCCCCACAAAAATCTCAAGCCAAAAGCGACCCGAATTTTCATAAGAAAAGCCAAAATTCAAAAAACACAGCGACTTCCTTCGATAGCATTACCTACATCAGGTCAAAGGGTATAATCTCAGCAAAAAGCACCCCCGTCAAAAATATTAAATTAAAGCTTAAAGCGTATCCCTGTTATTATAGCAAAACAACAAAAATATAACCAAAAAACCATAGACTCCGATACATATGCGCAACACCATGGGATGCTGTCCCATACCCCGCAAGCCCTTTAAAAATGGCTTGACCTCAAACTTTATAACAGAAAGCTTTGCTTTCCTAAAAAGTTTTATCACCAATAAATTGGATTGCTATAATATTCCAATAAACTAATTATACTACCAAAAACAGTAAAAAGCAACTCTTTTTTTTAACAGACCCATTGTTTTTACATAATGGTCGGGCAAAGCCCTCTAACCTCTGAATACAGCTTTTCAGCAACCATTTTGTACAGAGGAACATCAACACCATACTCGTCAGCCATTTTAACAACATCAAAAATAAGACCGTCTATTTCCGATTCCCCGCCCTTTTCAAGGTCTTTTTGCATAGAAGACTTCACATTCGGCAAAACAGTTGATAAAAGCTCAAGATTTTTGTCAACAATATCATAGTCAATATCCACATTCATAGCTTTTCCAATACTAACAATTTCCTTAATCAGTCCAATAAGAGTATCCCTTTGAGGTCCGGGAGACTGAAGTTCCCCCGCGTTTGTATCCAAAAAAGCGCAAACGGCCGATACAGGTGAAACATAAGAAAATTTTCTAAACACCTCAGATTTAACGTCGTTTGAGACAGACGCCTCAATACCGCTTTCATTAAGGTCATTTGTAATTTGCTCAATAATACTTTCCCATTTATAAGCCATATTTCTCTTCGGGTCATCTTTTCTAAAGCCATAAACCACGCGAAAAACATCACTTCTCATAGTAACCTCACCATAATAAGAAATATCAGAAGAAATATAAATACATCCCCCAAGAGAAACAACCTTGGGAATCTTTCTCGCTATTTTGGTGGCAAACCCAAATACATTAGTAATAGGAATAACAATAGTATTATTATGAGACGCTTTTTCAATAAAAGGAATAAGCGAATCAATAGAGTAACATTTCACACAAACAAAAATAACATCAGCTTTTTCATCATAAAGTTCAGTCTTACAAACTTTTGGGTTTTTAATATGTATCTTTCCCCTTTTAGGAGAAAGAACAAACAAACCTCTCTGCTCAATAGCCTCAAGATGTTTTCCTCTGGCGATAAAAGTAACATCCTTTCCTTTCTCAGCAAGAAAACTCCCAATACAAGCTCCGGTTCCGCCCGTGCCAACAATTAAGTATTTCATAATAAATCCCTTTCCTATCTCCTCAATAAAATCACAAAAATATTTTTAGGTTGGATTGCTATAAATCAGAGAATATCTGAAAATTCCATATCCACTTTAATCTTTAGATACGCTCCAACTCTTCCCCTTATGTATCAGAAACTGAAAATAACTTTCAATATATATTCAAATATCGCAATTATAAATAACAATCAAAAGTCATCTTCAGTTTATTTACCACGGCAATTTTTCCATAATATAAACATTTATGGAATCACCGTAAAAACTATCATCATAATTGTAAAATAAAAACTTATTTACCATTATAACAAAATTTCTCAAAAAAACAAGTTAAAAAAATATTAAATTTTTGTAACCATAGGATTACCATTATAAACCCTCACAGTCATTTTTTATTTTAAGTCTTTCCCATCTTCTGTCGACCTCAGCCTGAATCTCATCAACAATATCTTTAAACTTCTCATTTTTTAAATGTTTTGTTCTTCCCATCATTGACAACCAATCCAAAACATCTATTTTTTTATTTTTCTTTTCAGGGTCATAACTGATAGTTGTAATTCCTTTTTCAACCTCATATAGAGGATGATAACAACAATCAACCGCGGCCTCAATAACATTTTTCTCAAATCTAGGCTCATCACCCCAGTTTAAAGGGCAGGCGGATAAACACTTAATGTATGCCATTCCCTCTTTTTTAGCGTATTCCTGAGCCTTTTTAGCCTTCTTAATAAAATCAACAGGCTGCGACTCAGCTGTTGTAGCGACATAAGGTATATTAGCGGCGGCAAAAATCTGTGGATTATCTTTATGGAAAGTAAGTTTTCCATTTTCATACTTACCTATATGACTTGTAGAACTTCTGGCGCCTTTTGGAGTCGAATATGATTGTTGATATCCTGTATTCATATAACCGCCGTTATCATATTCAAACACAATCATACCGTGCCCTCTGAGTCCCGCTCCAAGTGCCGAGCCAAGCCCAATATCAAGTCCTCCGTCACCAGAAACCATAATAAAAGTTACATCCTCGTCAGGTATTTCCCCTCTTTTAACCTTTTGGTTATAAACCTCAACAACTCCAGATAAAGTAGCGGCTCCATTCTGAAAAAGATTGTGAACATAATTGACTTTAAAAGAAGTTTTCGGATAAGCCGTTGTGACAACCATTCCACAGCCAGTATGGAAAAGCAAAACAACATTCCCCGAAATCCCCTTCAAAAGAAGATTTACATTAATAGGTATTCCACAGCCAGGACAAGCTCCGTGTCCGGGAGCTATACGCCTTGGCATTTTAAGACTTTCTTTAACAGTTCCTCCGGAAACAGCAACACTGCCCTCTTTAGTAAACTCAGCCAAAACATTGCCGGGGGAAGACTTTTCCTCTGACAGCGCCTCAAAATATCTAATATCTTTTTGACCGCCGCCTTGATATTTATTAATATAATCGAATTTAACAACTTTCTCAGAGCCCAGCATTTTTATTCCGTCGTTAAAAATATTCTCAGCGTCCTCAACATAAAAATCGCATCCCCCAATTCCATAGACACGGCTCAAAACTTTAGCGGAAGAGTCAAAATCCTTTAGAAGAGCTTTAACCTCAATAGACAAATTACCTCCCCCTCCGCCAAAACTATCCTGTCTGTCACATACAGCCACAACTTTAGCGCTTTTAATAACCTCATAAATATCAGAAGAATTCCAAGGTCTTAAAACACTCACCGTAGCGACCCCAACTTTAAAACCTTTTTGTCTCAAATTATCAACAGCGTCTTTCGCTGTATCAAAAGCCGAGCCAAGAATAAAAAGAATCACCTCAGCGTCTTTAGTCATATATCCTTTGCTCATATGATATCTCCTTCCAGCGATATCACAATACTCCTCAAAAATCTGAGGAATAACTTTTTTCGCTTCTTCCATGGCGAGATGAAGCTGATACTTATTATTGGTTAGGTCAGGCTCATTCATATAAGAGCCTATAGTTACAGGATTTTCATAATCAAATACAGTAACTTCCGGATTATACTTGCCGACAAAACTCAAAACATCCTCATCTTTCTCAAAAACAGAGACCTTTCTTTTTTGATGACTCGTAAAAAACCCATCATAAGCCACAATAACAGGAAGTCTTAATTTTTCAGCAACTTTAAGAGCGATAATATTAAAGTCATAAACTTCCTGAGGAACTTTAGCGAACAAAATAATCCAGCCTGAGTTTAATGTGTACATAATATCACTGTGGTCGCCTTTAATTGACAACGGTCCTGATATACTTCGGCAAGCCACATTCATAACCATAGGAAATCTTGTTCCCGACTGAACCGGCAGCTGTTCAATAGCGTATAAAAGTCCGTTAGCGCTTGTGGCGTTAAAAACCCTGCCTCCGCCGACAGTTCCTCCGTAGCATACCCCCGCGGCGCTGTGTTCTCCCTCAGCCGGTATAAGCTTAACATCATGAAGTCCTTCCGCGCCCAAAAGGTCAAGCTGTTCAGCGACTTGTGTTGATGGTGTAATAGGGTAATATCCCATAATATGATAATTAATTTGTTTAGCGGCCAAAGCCGCGAGTTCGTTTCCACTCTCAAAAACCATTTTTTGCCCAAGCATAAAAAATCCCCCAATCAATTTTCAGAATTTGTAGTATAAGAAACCGACTCAACCCAAGAATTCGCTCCGACGTCATCAAAATTAAAGTTATCCGTTAAAAGGTCAACATTATCAACGTTTGTTTTAGATATATCGTTTTCGCTTTCCAATCCAAAGGTAATGGCTTCCGTAGGGCAAACCTCAACACATCTCAAACAGCCCTTACAATGCCTATAATCAGGCCCAATATTAACCATAGACTCCTTCCCCTTGTATTCTCCCTTAACAAACTGAAAAACCATATCAGGACAATAAATATCACACATACCGCAGTTTATACACTTATCTTTATCAAACAGCGGAACATACCCTTCTCTGCTAGCTGATAAATCATTTGAGACAGAGCTTCCAAAAATAGGATTAACCCCGCCCAAAGGAGCGTTGTCATATCCCCATAATCTTTTAACCTCTTCATATTTCTCAAAAGGATACTTTCCATCATTTTGAATAACAACACCACTTATACCATTAAAGCCGGCTCTGATTCCCTTAAGATTGCCCTCCATACTTTTTGGATACTTTTTCCCAAGGGTATCAGAAATAACGCTCTCAACACTGTCAAGAGGAATAAATCCGCTTGCCTTAGCGACAGCCCCAAGAAGTACCATATTAACTCGGGTTTTATTTTCCATAGCGACTTTCAAAGCGTCAATAACAAAAAGCTCGCCGGCGGGCATTTTAAACCTATTTCTTATAAACTCAGGACTTTCCTTTGTGTTTACAATAACCTTTGTCTGCTCAGAGACTCCCGCCATAACAAGGGGTTTCCCCGCCAATCTGTCATGAAAAATAACAAGCATATCCGGAGATATGACAGGACAATTTATTCTAATTTCTTTATCAGGTTTTGAGTATCTGATAAAACTTTTAACAGGCGACCCCCTCTTTTCAGAACCATAACTGGCAAAACTTGAAGCGTTCAGCTCAAGATACAACGCTCCAAGCTCGCCAAGCAGTTTTCCCGCCAAATTCGCGCCAAGTCCGCCAATACTCTCAAGTCTTATTTCATAGTAATCCTTATCAAAGCAAACACCCATAAAAAGCCTCCTTATAATTTTTATTTAATATTTACAAAAACGAGGATTTTATACTTTACAATAAATACCACCTCAAAAAATTTTTACTTTTATAATACAAAATATCAAAAATACTTGTTTTTTTTAATCATTACAGATAAAATATGTTTGTGGGGAATTATCATTATTTTTTATAAACTTTCCACAATAGATTTTTTAAAGAGGTTTGATATAATTATGTACAATAAAGACAATAAAAATAATCCAGATAAAAACATAAATTATGAGGAGGAAGGTGTATATTACACTCCAAGCGAAAACACCAAAAATATAAATTCCATAAAATCTTTTGAGGACTTTGAAAATTTCAATAATAACAGCAAGAAAAAAAACACAGCAAAAAGAACTCCGAAAAAAATTCCGCCAAAAAAATCAACCTATCCAATTTTTATGAGCGTAGCCATAGGTTTTGGAATTGTCGCGTTTATATCACTTTTTATTATAATGCACAATACTTTTAAATCAGAAAAATCATCAATAAAAGCCCCCGAAAACTATGTATATGAGCCAACAACAGAAATGTATACTTACACTGAAACCATAAAAGAAGAAAACGTTCTCGCGGGAGAAGAATATATGGGCGTAATACGATTAAAAAGTGAAACTTTAGACAATGTCACAATCTATAACATAACAGCAAATGAAAACGCCGATTATAAAATAACAGGCTCAACAGAACTTCGTGATGAATATGGAAAAACACTCGTTATTGAAGAATTCGCGGAGGGAGACGTAATATCTTTTATATATGATGACAACAACAATTTAACAGTATTAAAGAAAACGAATAAAGGTTTTAAAGAAACTTTAAAAAACGGTTTTAAAATCAGCCGGGACAATATGACAATATCAGCGGGAATGAAAACATACTCCTATTCTGAAATGACGAAATTTATATACCGAGGCGATGAGTTTGACCCCTCTCTTTTAGATTCCACTGTCGATATAATTACAATATCAGGGTACGATGATAAAATATGGTCTGTAACGTTAAATAAAGGTCACGGAGAAATAGAAATAATAAAAAATGACAAAATCAAAGACGGAATAATAGAAATAGACACAAATATATATAAAAAATTAAGTGACGCTGACACAATAAAGCTTAACGAGGGAGCCCACAAAATAGTGGTAAAAGGCTCAAATATAGATTCGTTTACAAAAGATATAGGGCTTACGGTAAACGAAAAATATATTTTAGACCTTTCAGCGATAAAAATAAGAAAAGGAAAAGTAAAAATCCGTCCAAACGTAACGGATTTCGCTTTATATATAAACGGAAATCTTGAGCTTTCAAGAGACCCTCTGGAACTTGAGTACGGAAGTTATGACATAGAAATAGTAAAAAGCGGCTACGTGACCTACACAAACCGATTTACAGTAAATTCTCCCGAAAAAACAATAACCCCTCGATTAACGGAAGAAGTCCTTATCGGAACATTAACGGTAACATCAAATCCTGTAGGGGCAACATTACTGATAGATGGGGTCTCTGTCGGAACAACCCCATATAAAGGCGATATATCTCAGGGAGAACACTCAATCACTTTAAAAAAAGATGGATATAAAGACACAACAATCGGTTCAATATATATATCCGACCAAGAATCAATGTATAATGTAGACCTACAAAAGGAGCAAATATAATAAAAAATGAATAAAACAAAATTAAAAGAATGGTGTTCCGCGCTTATAGAAGCGATAATACTAGCGATAATACTCTATTTTCTTTTTTGGCCTTTTTTAATAGAAGGCTCATCAATGGAAAGCACATTTAAAACAGGCGATAGAGTTCTTGTGTCAAGAGTATCAGCGTATTTAAATTTAATAGACTACAACGACATAATACTTTGCAAAATAAACTATAAAGGAAACGATGAAATAATAGTAAAAAGAGTAATAGGAATGCCAAACGACCATATAGTCATAAAAGACAACAGGCTTTATGTAAATGACTCACTTGTTATTGAGCCATATACAAAAACGCCAAATTCCACAAAAGGAAATATAGATTTGGTATTAAAAGAGGATGAATACTATGTTCTTGGAGATAACAGGGAGCACAGCAGCGACAGCCGAATTTTTGGAGCGATAAAAAAGTCTGATATAGTGGCCGAAGTCATATTAAAATGGTATCCCTTCAGCGAAGTCAATTTTATATAATAAACTTGTTTAGTAACCTAAATGATGACAATTGACAAAAGATTTTTTTGTCAATCGAAACCTGATTTTTGCGGGAATACTCGAAGCTGTATTTTAAAAAAATCAGGCAAATATAGGCAGAAAAAGATTTGTCAAGTGTTATCATGGAGGTTATTAAACAGTTCTAAGAACCTGTCTAAAAACATAACACTATTATTCCCGAATTTAAATATTTTAAATTGAATTTTGTAGAATTGTATTGTATAATGAATGTGATATAAAGTTTTAAGATAATACCGATAATTTATAACAAACCAATTTATTAATAACAAAATTTTTGGAAAAGCGAATTTTTCCGTTATAAAGTTTATGGTCAAGCCTTTAAAAAGGACTCGCGGGATTTTGGTTATCTTTTTATTGTTTTGCTGTAAATCAGTATTATCTTAAAATACCGGTACAGTTTACAAAACAGTGCCTAAGCGAAAAGAAAAAGAAAAGGAGCGAAAGGCGTCAGCCGAATATAATGGATTTCAGAAATACAAAACTCCCTGTAGGAAAGCTCGGCCTTATAAGCATGAAAGGCTGCGAAGAGCTTGGAAATAAAATTGACAAGTATCTTTTAGAATGGCACAGCCAAAAATTCAATTTCAATATCAACACATTTCAAATAGAAACACATTGTCCCCGTTTCAGCACAGGCGAGGGAAAAGGAGTTGTTACCCAATCAGTAAGAGGGTTTGACATTTACATTTTAGCGGATATATTTAATTATGGAGTTACATATAAAATGTATAATGTTGAGCGCCGAATGAGCCCTGACGAACATTATCAAGACCTTAAAAGAATAATAGCCGCAATCGGCGGAAAAGCCAGAAGAATTACTGTTGTTATGCCAATGCTTTATGAAGCTCGTCAGCATAAAAGAAACGCCAGAGAGTCTTTAGACTGTTCAATAGCGCTTCAGGAGCTCATAGCGATGGGGGTGGAAAGCATTGTCACATTTGACGCCCATGACCCTCGCGTACAAAACTCAATACCTTTAAATGGCTTTGAAAATGTTCAGCCTTACTATCAAATGATAAAATCTCTTGTAAAAAACATTCCTGATATTAAAATTGACCCAGAGCATTTAATGATTGTTTCCCCTGACGAGGGCGGAATGTCAAGGTGTATTTATTACTCATCAATACTTGGGCTAGACCTTGGAATGTTTTACAAAAGACGAGATTACTCAACAATAGTAAATGGCAGAAACCCAATAATAAGTCATGATTTTTTAGGCGGAAACATAGAAAACAAGGATATAATAATTATAGATGATATGATTTCCTCCGGGGATTCTCTCATCGACGTCTCAGCAAAACTTAAAGAGAAAGGAGCCAGAAATATTTACGCTTTCATCACTTTTGGTCTTTTTGTTGATGGATTCGATAAATTTGATAAAGCATACAAAAACGGAAGCATAAAGAAAGTTTTTACAACAAATTTAACCTACCGTACTCCCGAGTTAAAAGAAAAGCCCTGGTATTGTGAGGTTGATATGTCAAAATACATCGCGCTGATAATTGAGACTCTTAATTTTGATAAAACCTTGGGTGAGCTCTTAGACCCTGTAAAACGTATTAACAAAATTTTAAAAAAAAATTTAAAATAATCCATATAAACACTGATACGGAAAAATACTTCTTCATATACACTTAAGGGAAATACATTAAAAAATAAATCCATATTAAATTTTTAGTATTTCCATAAATCAGTGTTTTCCTGTAAATTATATATGATGTGAGGAGAATTTAAATGATTAATATACTAACAGGAGAAAAAGGCGACGGAAAAACAAAAAGAATTCTTGAAATGGCGAATGAGGCGATTAAAACCTCTCATGGCAACATTATTTTTATAGACAATGACAATAAAAATATGTATGGTTTGCATTATAACATTAGATTTGTTGAAACATCTGATTTTCCAATCTCAAATTACAGAGAGCTTATAGGTTTCATATGCGGAGTAATCTCACAGGATAACGATATCGAAAAAATCTACATTGACAGTATAAATCAAGTTTTAAAAAATTTTGACAGTGAAGACTTGAAAAAGTTTATAAAAAAACTTGCCTCTCTCTCTCAAAAATATTCCCTTGATTTTTTTCTAAGTTTATCTGTGACAGCCGATGAAATACCATATGAGTTAAAGGACTTGATAATATAAAATGACATTATACTACAAATACTCAGATTATTTAAAAAACAAATTTAACACAAAAGTTTATAAGCTTCCCGTAAACATTCCCGTAACTTGTCCAAACCGAGACGGAACAATCTCCTTTGGGGGATGTTCTTATTGCGGGGAAGAAGCCGCCGGTTTTGAGTGTCTTTCCAACACAATTCCGGTGGCGGAACAATTAAATAAAAATATGTGTTATATAAAAGAAAAATATAATGCTGAAAAATTTATCGCTTACTTTCAAAATTTTACAAATACTTTTATGCCGTTAAACGATTTCAAAAATTATATAAATGAGGCTAATCTTCCATATATAGCCGATATATCAATATCAACGCGCCCTGATTGCGTAAACAGCTCATACTTGGACTTTTTAAAAGAATATAAGGAAAAGACAAAAATTAACATAACAATAGAACTTGGACTGCAAACATCAAATTACCATACCCTTGAAAAAATAAACAGAGGTCATACTCTGGCGGAATACATTTTCTCCGCCAATCAAATAAAAAGGTATGGTTTTGACCTTTGCACTCACGTAATTCTAAATCTGCCTTGGGATACTCGGCTTGACACAATAGAAACAGCGAAAATTCTTTCAGCGGTTTCATCAACCCACGCGAAACTTCACGCTTTGTATATCCCAAAAAAATCAAAAATAGCAAAACAGTTTCTCAACAATGAGCTGAAACTTCTTTCAATAGAAGAATATATAGACAGAGTAATATTATTTCTTGAATATCTTTCACCTGACATCTCAATTCAGCGAATAATAGGCAGAGCCCCAAAAGAGAATACACTATTTGTAAACTGGAACACAAGTTGGTGGAAAATAAAAGAAATGATTGAAAACAAAATGACCGAACTGAACACTTGGCAAGGAAAAAATTTTAACTATTTAAACGGAACAATATTAAAAAAATACCAATAAACTCAATAGAATAATTTGAGTTTATTGGTGTTTTCTTTAAATATCAAAAATATTAGTCATCGCCTCTAAGCAAATTTTCAGCATAATCTCTAAGACTCTCAAAAGAATTAACTCCCGACGAGCGAGAATAAATTTGTTGTCTCACATAATCAGGTAAAGAATTAAAATATCTTTTCGCTCTGTTATTTGAGTTTATAAGTTCAAGAAGATTTGGGTATTTTCCCTGCATACAATAATCACCTCATAATAATTATTTCCAAGGACGATTAAAATATACGTGACAAGACGCCTATTATTTTTTTATTTAATCTTTTATTTAATTTTTTTATTTTTAATTTCTTCCCATTTCACAGCGTCAATAATAGCGTCCTCAATAGTTCTTTCAGCTTCCCATTCAATAGTATTTTTAGCTCTGTTCACATTAGCGTAAGAACCGCAGACATCGCCGGGACGTCTATCAGTATATATTATTTTAAGCTTTTCCCCTGTAACGTTTTGAAAAGCGAACAAAAACTCTTTAACAGTCACACCTATTCCAGAACCAATATTAATAGGCAAAAAGTTTTTATACAAATTATTAGCCCGCCTGAAAGCGATATCATAATTTTCAACGGATTTCACAACAGCCATAGCCAAATCCCATATATGAAAATAATCTCTTATACAAGTTCCATCTCTTGTAACCCAGTCATTACCGGCTATTTTAAACTCACTTTCCTCCCCATTCCAGATTTTAAGAACACGGCTTAAAATATTCAATGACGAAGTCGCTCTAAGTCCTGTTCTTCCCTTAGGGTCAGCCCCAATAGGGTTGAAAAATCTAAGAACAATACAGCACATATCATATGCCACACAAAAATCTTTCAAAATCATTTCCGTCATATACTTGGTTCTGGCGAAAGGACTTCTGGGATTTATAGGGGAGCGTTCCGTAACCATAAATCCGGGAACATCATCATAAACAGCGGCTGAAGACGCGAAAATAACTTTTTTACATCCAAGGTCATTTAAATTTTTAAAAAGCTCCATACTTTTAACAACGTTTTCTTGATAATACTCATAAGGCTTTCTTACAGAAGCCCAAACGGCCGATTTTTCGGCAAAATGGATAACAATTTCTATTTCAGGATTTTCCTCAAAAATCCTCGCCAACAATTCTTTATCAGCAATATCACCCTGATAAAAATTATCATCAGAGACATATGGAACATTTTCAGGCTGACAAATATCCAAAATATAAGGCTCATGACCGTTATCAAGCAAAGCATAGCAAATCATACTTCCCAGATATCCCATACCGCCTGTAATAAGAACTTTCATACCCAGCACCTTCCTACTCATAAAAATATAAATACAATTCCTGAACATATCTGAAAACACTATAACTATTGTTAAAATTGTATATAATTTAAATCACCTTATAATACTAAAATATCCAAAAAATTGAGAAAGATAAAATAAAAACAATTCGATTTTGTTTTATTTTTCATAACTTTTTGTACATATTTTAGTTTTTAGATACGCTCCAATAGGTATTATATTAATTTTAAA
>CATJCJ010000076.1 GCA_949738935.1 uncultured Eubacteriales bacterium
GATAAAATTACATCTTCTAATCTTATAGAAATATCTCAGATTCCTGATATTGATTTATATATGGACCAAATAACAACATTTTTTGAGGACAAATTGAAAACAAACAAAAGAAATGAAGATGACAAAATTCTTACAAAAACAATGATTAATAATTATACAAAATCAGAACTTATAGACCCTCCTATAAAAAAGCGATACTCAAAAAATCATATGCTATCGTTAATTCTTATATATTATTTAAAACCAATATTATCAATGAATGATATAAGTAAATTATTTAAAAACTCAAAAAACTCAATTGAGTTTTTATATTCAAAGTTCTTTAATATTCAAGAAAAAGAATATTTAAAATTTAAAAATGAGATTTTAGAACAAATTCTATCTGTTACCGACAATTGTTCTGATGATAAAATTTCAGCGATAATAGCAATACTGATGCTTACAAATCAAGCGAATATAAGAAAACAACTTGCGGAGGATTTAATCGATAGATACTTTTCGGAGAGTGATATGAATTGTTAAAATCAAAAAAAATTGATATATTAATAATAAGCCTATTATTTATATGTGCCGTAATATTGTACTTTGGGTTAAATTTATACAATAATCATTCTGCTGAGGCTGAAATTTCAATAAATGGTAAAGTGTTTAAAACTATAGCCCTTAATGAAAATAAAGTATTTTCAATTAACACACTACAAAATATAAAATTTGAGATAAAAGATAAAAAAATAAGATTTATTGAATCTGATTGCCCCGATAAAGTTTGTATCAATACAGGCTTTATTGGAACGGTAGGTCAAACGGCTGTTTGCCTTCCAAATAATGTGTCAATAAAAATTATTCCAATAGATGGAAATAAATCTAATTATGATATAGTAATATAACCACAAAAAATACACAATATAGGTGACTTTATGCAAACAAAACACATAGCTTTGAGCGGACTTATGCTATCTTTAACAATAGTTCTTTCAATAGCGGAAAGTTTCTTCCCAACATTCCCCTTTTTACCTCCTGGTGTAAAAATAGGACTTTCAAACATTATTATAATGTACTCAATTTTTTTCACAAAAAAAAGTTACGCTTTTTTTCTGGCGATTTTCAAATCACTTTTTGTTTTCCTAACAAGAGGTGCGACAGCCTGTTTATTAAGCTTTGGAGGCGGAATTTTTTCGATACTTATAATAATATTCTTTATTTTCGTGTTTAAAGAAAAAATTTCTTATATAACGCTAAGCATACTTGGAGCTGTTTTTCACAATCTTGGACAAATAATAATTCTTGGAATTATAACAAATAATAAATATATATTTGGGTACTTTCCAATATTAATTATTTCCGGTATAATAATGGGAACAATAACAGGCATACTTTTAAAAACAATAATGCCGGTTTTTAAAAAAGTTTTTAACACAGTACAAAAAAATTAAATAGTCAATAAATTTTTTGTACCATATATTTTTATGTAGTATCTAAAGACTATTGCCAAATGTTAAAAGTACACAAAATATTAAACCAGGAAACATAGTTCAAAATTGTTTCTTAAAAAACATATGACAATACTATATATAAAATAATCAATCGGTGATAATTATGAAAAAAACAATTATTTTTATATTCTTTGTAATAGCAATTATTTTAAATATATTTTCAGGTTGCTCAAACTCACAAGAAAAATATGAAAAAGAATATGTAAATCTATTTGACACATATACAAAAGTAATATTTTATGGAGAAAATAAATCCGATTGTGAAAACTATTCAAAAATATTTAAAGATTCTATGTTACGATTTAATAATCTTTTCGATATTTATAATAATTATGACGGAATTAATAACTTAAAAACAATAAACGACAATGCGGGAATTAAACCTATAAAAGTAGATAAAGATATAATAGATATATTAAAATTTTCAAAAGAAGCATATATTATCTCAAATAAAAAAATAAATTGTAATTTTGGAGCCGTTTTAAAAATCTGGCATAAATACAGAACAAAGGCTGTTGAAACCCCCAAAAATGCCTCTGTACCTTCAATAGAAGAATTAAAAGAAGCGTCAAAACACACAGACATAAATTCAATTGAAATAAATGAAAAAGATAGTACAGTCTTTATTTCTGACTCAAAAGCATCTATAGATGTAGGGGCAATAGCAAAAGGTTACGCCGTTCAAAAAACAGCCGACAAATTAAAAAAATTTGGAGTAACATCAGCTCTAATAAATGTAGGAGGAAATGTTTGCGCTATAGGCATTCCGCCAGACAGAGATTTTTGGAACATAGGAATACAAGACCCCAATAATCCCAGTGAAATTTATGATAAAATTGACATAACAGCCGGTGAATCTGTTGTTACAAGCGGAAACTACCAAAGATATTATATAGTAGATAATAAAGTATATCACCATATAATAGACCCCAAAACTCTAATGCCAGCAAACATATATAAAAATGTAACGATAGTTCTCAACGACTCTTCCATTGCTGATATGCTTTCAACATCTCTATTTATTTTACCATACGAAGATGGCAAAATTATAGCTGAGAAATATAAAGCTAAAGTATTATGGATTTTTAATGACAATCGGGTTGAAAAAAACTATTAACAATCGAGTAAGAGGCTACCCATTAGTTGAATAACCGACCTCTCACACCACAGTACGTACCGTTCGGCATACGGCGATTCAGTTTAAGTGCTGTACCTTGCATCAGTGGTATATATCATTATATCCCACTGATGCAAGGTATTCATTTGTCAATAACATGCTTAATTCTCCAATATCCCTTCTGCTGTTCGCCTATTCCCACGCTTTGTACTTATCTATGCCTAACGTGAGTTCGACAAAAAATATAAAAAATGCAATAAAATTTTTAAAGCAAGAAAATAAGAGGTTGTTAAATGCAAAATTTAAAAACCCCTGAAATAATATATACTGAATAAAATTATTAAGCAGAAATTGTATTGTATATAATATACAATGACGGTTTCTTTGGAAGAAAAGAGTAGGCGGCAAAACCTGATACCAGATTCACTATAAAATTGCGGCAGCTTCTGTGTCTTGAATGTTCAATCTGACAAGTATTCTTTAAAAAGTCATTAACTGATTCTATTATTGCTCTTTTTCTAAGCAGAAGTCTGTCATAAAACTCCATAAGTCCTTTCTTTTTTGAGTTCTTCTTTTGTTTTGTTATTAGATGAATACCCTTACTCCAAAGCTTCTCAAACAATTTTTGAGAAATATAGCCTTATCCGCAAACAATTTTCCAAATATATTTTTTGTAAGATGTTCCATAACTTTTGTATTTCTGTCATCAATAATTTTTCATCAAACTCACGTTATTATAAAAACCCCAACGCCGGAACAGACTTGCGCTATTCCCAGCGCCTCAACATCAAAAGTTTTGCCGGGGCTGCCCTTTTCTTTAAGCGGATTGGCGGAAAGCTCAACACTTTTAGCCTTTTCGGCGTCCTCGTCAGGCTTTCCTATCTCTTGAAAAATACCGATTTTCTTTTCAATATCGGCATTAATTTTCTGTGA
>CATJCJ010000077.1 GCA_949738935.1 uncultured Eubacteriales bacterium
ATTGAAGATGATTACATCAACAATTTTTCAGAAAAAACACAAAAAATAATTTCAGACAGAGAAGCGGCTATAAAGCAATATGTGAAGCATATCAGACAGACAGAACACGAAAAACAACTTTCTACAAGTCTGGATAATATTTTACTAACCTTAATCCATATGTTTTGTAACCGCTATAACGGTAATCGGGAATGGGAGCGCAAGGTTTTGTTTTTAACCAGGCATACCGTTTTTACCAAAAACAATATAATGCTGCACAACAAGAATAATAAAAGAGGTGAGCTTAAATGATGCTGGATACGGCAAAATTCAATAAAAATATAATTCTTTTAGATGAGGAGAAAAAACAAAAAATCATAGCTATTTTGGAAGAATATTATGAGCGGATTGATAAACTATTACAGGATTTACAGGCAAATGAAAAAAATATGCAAAAACCTGATAGAGATTATATAGATGGTCATTTACTGGCTTCCTATTTGCTGGCTATTGGCGAGGGATATGATTTTCTGATAGATAAAGAGCATTGGCTGGCAAATGCCTATAACATTTTGTTGTACTTTAAACAACATATAGAAAAATATTATCATTGGGCTTTATTCCATAGCTTAAGTGATTTTGCTTTTGCGATTTTAAGTATACGAGTTAAATCCGGGGAATTTGAAAAATTCCTAAAATCGTTAAACAAAGCTATATGTGATATTGTATTTGAAAAGCTTATTCAATTTGAAAACGAAAGCACTTTTGTTCATCACTATGATGTAATTGCAGGCATGACCGGTGTGGGCAGGTATTTATTATTATACATTGAGAATTTTAAGACTAAAGAAGATTGTTTGCATGAAAAAAACACATTAGCGTACATCTTAAAATATCTTACCAAATTATCAGCAGATGTTGATATTGATGGTAAAAAAATAATTGGATTTTATGTTTCCAAGAATAATCTCTGGCCAGTAGAACGCAGAACTCAGTACACACATGGTACCTTAGATTTCGGTGTAGCGCATGGTATAGCTGGTCCATTGGCGCTTATGACATATACAGCCGAGAAAAATATTATCATAGATGGACAAATGGAAGCAATAAATAAAATAATCGATGTCTATGATGAACATGCAGTGATAGAAGATGATACTATTTACTGGCCAATGATTTTATCAGCGGAGCGGTATAAACAACATGGAGTTGCAGATGTCGGCAGTCGTATGAGCTGGTGTTATGGCTCAATAGGTATTTCCTGCATACTATATAAGGTTAATAAATATCTTGGTACAAATTCAGCTAAATATTTGCATAATTTGAAACAGATTGCACAGGCTCCATGGGAGATTTACAATTTGCTTTCGCCGATTATCTGTCATGGTTTCGCTGGTACTATGGCAATGTTCAATCAGATATATAGGGAAACTCTTGATGAAGATTTATTACCCGGCTTGTATATGTGCCTGGATGAAATTTTAAGATTGTATAACTCGGATTTTCCTTATGGTTTTAAGAACATTGATTATGGCCCGAAAGATTTACCGGACGAAGATGATGATACCTATTTGAACGGTGCAACAGGAGTTATCATAGCTTTGTTATCTTTATTTAATCCTAATTCACTACACGAAAAGCATTTGCTAATCAGCTAATTCTGGTGCCTGATTATGAAAGATAAAAAAAATATAGAGGAAAAGAAAAATATCAATGGCATTTTAGCGGTTTTTTTCAAATGTTTGCGACTGATATTTGCTTACAGTAAGCCCTATGTTATTCTGACAATAACAGTTAATATTCTGTTGGGAATTTTGCCAGCAGTGTCTTTAGTGGTTTTACAGGACATCTTAAATCAAGTACAGCTTAATATCAATGATATGCACAAGCTTATCATAATGATAATAGTTTACATTTCGCTTGATGTTTTTACCACCCTAATAAGCGCTGTTTATAATTATTATACCAGTAAAGTAAGCCTGAATCTGGACTTAAAGCTGCGTCTGAGCGTTCTGGAAAAAGCCTTAGCATTAAAAATGGAGGATTTTGAGAATACCGAAACCTTTAATATGATTAACCGGGCTTCCAATGAGGGAAACAGCAAGATTATTACCTTTTTTAGCTCCATAGTCAGTACGGCGCAGGCGGTGTTATCTATTTTCTCACTGCTGCTGATTCTTGTAACCTTTAATATTTGGATTGCAGCACCAGTGATTTTTGTGCCTATCATTCAATATGTATATTCGGTATATATCAGCAAGGTACAATATGATATACAAAAAGCCAGAACCACCAAAGAGCGTAAATCCTGGTATATTTCTTACCTAATTACCCAAGGGGTAGCCATAAAAGAGTTTATCATCTTTCATCTGAAAGATTTTATGCTGAACAGGTTTAAGCAGTTAAACAAAGGGTTTATTCAACAGGATTTACAGATTAGCAAACATTCAACTATCGCCTATTTTCTGTTGGACTTTTTGGATTATATAATTTCTGGTTTTATCTTCTTTTATATTGTTTTGTGCGGTGTAAAGCAGCTTATTCTGGTTGGTGATGTGATTACCTACACTCGCAGTGTGTTTAATGTTCGGGCTAAAATTAAATCAATATTCAGCGTATTTTCTACGATAGCTAAAAATGCCTTATTTGCTGGTATGTACTTTGATTTTATGGAACTGCCGGTAGAAAATCAGGAAGATGCTGGCAAAATCAAACTTGAATCAATAGATGAAATAGAAGTGCGGAACTTAGCCTATAAATATCCGAACAGTTCTAAATATTCTCTAAAAGATGTTAATTTCAGATTACATAAAGGCAATATTATGGCTATTTTGGGCAATAACGGTTCCGGCAAATCAACTTTAATTAAACTGTTGTTGGGCTTTTATGATAATTATGAGGGTGAAATTCTTTTTAACGGTATTGAATTAAGAAACATTGACAGAACCTCGTTTTATGCTTTAATTAGCGTGTTATTTCAGGATTTCACCAAATATGAAAGCACTGCAAGGGAAAATGTGGCCTATGGCGATATTGCCAATTTGAATAATGACGCTAAAATTATGCAGGCGCTAACAACAGTTAATTTCCCGTTTGGCTTAATAGATGAAAAAAAATTGGAAACCCAGCTGGGCTTCTGGTTTGACGATGGCAAGCAGCTTTCAATGGGCGAATGGCAAAAGATTGCGATTGCCCGAACGATAATGAAAAATGGAGATTTTTATATCTTTGACGAGCCTGACGCTGCTTTGGATTTAAACGCACAAAATGATATTGTGAAAATATATAACAAATTAGCGCAAGATAAGATTTGTTTGATGATTTCTCATAAGATACAGCAGATAAGTAATTTAGCTAATGAGATTATCGTCTTGGATAAAGGGCTGGTTGTTGAACAGGGCAGCTATGCCGAATTGAGAACTAATCCACAATCTTATCTCAACAAGATTATTAAATAGAACGGAGCAGAATTATGACTAATGATTTGCCACCAAAAAGGAGGCCGCACAGTACGAAGCGGAAATGAAAACAAAACTTCAAAATCCGACCTATACGCCAGTTACAGGTGCAGGCGGCAAGCAAACTCTTAAAGAGTATTTGGAAGAATGGG
>CATJCJ010000078.1 GCA_949738935.1 uncultured Eubacteriales bacterium
TCTTATGATAATACTTCCACGTTTGGCAAATACTCCTATGTTTGCGGACGATACACGTTTACAGATGTTTCAAGACGGTTTTTGGGTAGGAATATTTGCGCCCAGTCTTAGGCAATCACAAATAACTTATAATCGTATTAGGTCTAATTTGCAAAGCAGAACGGCTACAGCGGTACTAGAAGACCCTGAATTTAATCTGTATTTTAATACCTCAAACGGACAAACTGTTTCTCTTAATAATGGTTCTTTTGTTACAGCTATTTCAGCAAGTGATGGAGCAAGTATAGAAGGGGAGAGTTTCAAACTTCTGATACTCGAAGAAGCACAGGATATAAGTAATTATAAGACAAGGAAATCAATACATCCAATGGGCGCCGCTTATAATGCGACAATGGTTAAGATAGGTACATCAACAACATTTAAGGCAGATTTTTATGATGCTATACAAAGGAATAAAAGAGATATAGAGATAATGCGGAGAAAGACCACAGGAGGCATTAGAAATCATTTTGAGTATGACTGTGATGTGACTTCTAAATATAATCCTAAATACGCTAAATATGTTGAAAAAGAAAAAAAGAGGTTAGGTGAGCAGAGTGATGAGTTTCAAATGTCTTATAAATTAAAATGGATAATCGCTCGTGGTATGTTCATTGACATAACAGACTTTGAAGGCAGAAACTGTGACCCTCTTTTAGAGCTTATGGACTATGATAAATCAGTTAATCACGTTGCGGGTATAGATGTAGGAGGTAAGGGCGACGATACAGTTATTTTTGTAAACGAGGTTGACTGGACTATGCCCGTTATTATGGAAGAGCGTACAGATGAAGAGACAGGAGAAGATATTACTTATATTGCTTTTAATACATATGTTAAAGGTATTCACGTTATTAAAAATGTGTCTGATTATGAGGAGCAATATCCTATGATAATGAATTATCTTGATAAGTGGAAATTATCACGTATCTATATTGACGCAACAAGGGAGTCAAGTCTTGCGCACCGAATAAGAGCGAATAGAAAAGAGGAAGTTTACTCCAAAATCAAAATCAATTATGTATAAGCATGCTGAAAAAGAAATTTTAAGCGGGAGGGCAAAAGTTCCGTATGGTGTTAATACCCGACAAAAAAGAGAGATAAAAGAGTTTTTAGAACAATTAAGCGGTTTGCAGAAAAATTATAGAGGAAGTTATTTAGTTGTATCACACTCAGGCGAGAAAGACGCACACGACGATTACCCTGACGCTTGGGCATTATCTTTACTTGCCGCAAGTTCTCCAGGTGTTGTGAATGAAACGGAAACAAGAGATAACCTTTTTACTAAAAAGGATAAGGATAAAAATAATTTTTATCGCAGCCGTAACAGGTATACAAGTAAGAGGAGGTAATATTTAATGCAGATAGGTTTAGGATTTAATCGAAAAAGGACAAGTAACCGTTTTAAGGGACTGACACCTTTAACAACAGAATTAACAAGTGACCAGTTTGATTTTTATGAAAGAGTTATAAGAAATTGGAATTTCTATGAAGGTTATCATTGGGAAGATATACCCGAACAAGAGATACCGTAAATAACTATAAATTATTGCAGAGCGTTTGTAGATAAGTTTGTTGCTTTTGAACTTGGAAAGGCTTTTACAATAACCACAAGTCAAGAGGCTGACGAGATACCTGTTACAGAAGATAATAGGACTTTGCTTGAATTTTTAGAAGACGTTTGGGAGGACAATAATCAGTATCGTTTTATTGTTGAATTGGGACAAATGAAGTCTATAACTTCTAAAGCCTGGGTTCAAGTGACCTACGAAAAAAACGAGGATATTAAAAAGAATCTTCCATATGAAAAATACCCGCAGGGACGTATAAAACTTAATCTTTTGCCTACGCATACGGTTTTTCCGGAATACGACCCCCATAATAGGGACGTTCTTTTATCGGTAACAGTTATGTATGAGTATGAAAAAGTGACGCTGTCTCCAATACTTGGAAGACCCCGAAGAGAAAAAGTCCTTTATAAGCAAATTTGGGATAAGAATAAATGTATTATAATTGACGGTTCAGAAGAACCTGTTGAGTTCAAAAATGATTTAGGGTTTATTCCTTTTGTTTGTTTTAATAACTTTGTTCTTGCGGGACAATCAGACAGCAGGAGTGATTTAGACGATATAATACCCCTCAATATGGAGTTTAATTTAAAGAAATCAAATGTTTCAGAAGTTATTGACTATCACTCGTCACCTATAACTGTTGTTTATGGAGCAAAAATAGGAAATCTTGAAAAAGGAGCTAACAAACTTTGGGGAGGTATACCAAAAGACGCAAGAGTTGAAAATCTTGAAATGAGTGGAGATGGTGGACTTAGTACTTCTTATATAGATGACCTTAAACTCGCTATGTGCGAGGTAGGAGGAATACCTGAAACAACTTTAGGAGGTTCGCAGGCTATATCAAATACAAGTGGTGTCGCTTTACAGTATATAAATCTACCACTTATTGAAAAAACACGTATAAAAAGAATTTTGACTGAGGACGGGCTTGAAGAATTAAATGAAATGATTATATATATAGCAATTTTAAAAGGTCTTGTTATAAAACCTGAAAATATTGAGGTTAGAGATTTTGTAAAAACCGCTGTTGATATTCCTGATACCTTGCCAAAAGACGAGCTTTTACAGTTACAGCAAATAGAGGCTGAATTAAAATTAGGACTTGAAAGCAGAGTAGGAGCTTTAAAACGTATGGGGCGTGAAAATATAACTGAAAAACTTGAAGAGATTGACAAAGAAAGGTCTGAACACCCTGATTTATTTGGTGAGCAGCCTCATTTCTATAATCAGGAAAGTAACGATTTTTCTCAAATAAACAGTGGTATGACTAACGGACAAACGCCTCTTGAAATAGTAAGAAGGGAGATTACGGGACAAAATGGAGGAGCAATTCAGTAATTTTATTGTTGTAACCTACTTTACAAATTTTTATTTCCGTGGTAGTATGACGCTGAATTTAACAAATAGCGTTTAATAATGCTATTTGTTATGAGTATTTTTAAAAAATAAAAATACGAATAGTCTTTGACAAATCGGAGGTATTAACTATGTTTACTTTTAAAAGCAGAATTAATTTAGAAAAAAATAGCGGAATGTTTAAAAAATTTTTAAAAATATTGTCTTTAAAGGCTTTTGCTGATGAGCCTACACCTGACCCCTCTAAGGATAAATCTAAACCAGAAGAAGAAAACAAGGAAACACCTGCCATTAATTTTGAACAGTTGATAGCGCAGGCAAGAAAAGAGGAAAAAGAAAAACTTTATCCTGAAATCAATCGACTTAAAGAGGAATTAAAAATTATGACAGCCAACAATAATAATAATTTGTTAGAGGTTGCGAAACTTAAAGAAGAACTTGAAAAAATCAAGGTGAATAATAATGAAAGCGGTAAAATTACAGAGCTTAAAGAGGAACTTGAAAAGGTCAGAAATGAATATGAGGACTTTAAAAAGAACACTGTTTCTGAGAAAGATTTAAGGGCTACTCTTGAAAAGGAGTATGAGGTCAAAGCATATCTTACAGAACAGAAAGCGGCAAATAAAAACTTAATTTTACCTATGTTCTTTGACTCAATAGAAGGTGAAACTAAGGAAGATATAGATAATTCTATAAAAAA
>CATJCJ010000079.1 GCA_949738935.1 uncultured Eubacteriales bacterium
GACGGCTTATGTTGTGGTTGTCGTTGACGAAAACGGAAAAGAAAGATATTTTCGGATAAGGAAACTAATGCCGTTGGAAAGCTGGCGAGCGCAAGGATTATGAATAGAAAAGGATTATGTAAAGAAGGTAGTCAAGACCGCAAATTAAGCGGATTTTGAAAACAAGACTTTACATAATCCATTAACTATTTGGATAAACTTTGCAGCCATTCCAATAAAGGTTTATCATCTGTCCAAGAAGGACAATCGGGAATATTAATAGGCTGAACATTTTGAAGCACCTTGCGCTTCATTTCCAGATTAAGTTGAGCATATATCTGTGTCGTGCTTAAATCCGCATGACCAAGTAAATCTTTAATATATTGCAAATCAATTCCAGACTCGAGCCAATGCATGGCACGGCTGTGTCTCATAATATGAGGGTGTATTTTTTCCGGAAACAAACCGGGATACTGTTGCCTTGCGGTATCAGAATACTTTTTCAAAATATAGGATATTCCTGCGCGGGTTATAGGCTTTCCGGAGCGATTGCAAAACAGTATATCATTATTTGAACATTGCCGTCGCTCTTTTTCGCTTGAGATATATTTTTTTAAACAATCGGCTACCGGCTCTATCAGCGGCACAATTCTGGGCTTATTACCTTTTCCGACAATGTGGACAGTTGTGCCGCGGCGATCAAAGCGAATATCGGAGATTTTCAAATTTCCCATTTCAGATACCCTTGCCGCCGATTCGTACATCAGCGATAGCAGCATAAAATCTCTTCTGCCATATACCGTATTTGTGTCAGGCATTTTAATAAGAGCTTCAACGGCTTCAATAGACAGATGATTAACGGATTGAACTTTGGATGTCTTTCTTGGGATCGCTCTTATTTGTTGAAACAGTGCAATATGTCCGGGGTTTTTATATTGCAGAAATTTAAAGAACGAATTTAATGCTGCATGACGTTGGTTTCTTGTACTCACACCGCAGTGCATCTCATTCTCAAGCCAGTCAAGGAATTCTTCAACCATAGACAAACTAAGGTGATTTATTGTTAATTTCTCTCTTCGGATATTCATCTTCTTTTCGCAGAATACAAGGAATTGCGATAATGCATCCGAATATGACGCAACAGTGTTTGTACTCAACCCTCTTTGGTCGGGAAGATAATGAAATAAAAAGTCCGATAACGCTAAAGCGAAATTTGTGGGTTCAATCCGGCTCATTACAATCCTCCTTATTGAATTCTATATTGTCATAAATCCCGCCAAATTCTTGTTCACAAACCTGACGGATATACGGAAAGGACTCTGCGGTTAATCTGATGTACCATTGCGTTGCGTTAGTGGATGAATGACCAACATATTTTGCTAAAATAGGAAGCTTACTATGTATTGGAATTCCGGCTTCTGCCCATTTTCGGATATTATGGCAAATAAAAGTATGACGTAGATCATGAACTCTTGGTCCTACATCCTTGCCATAATACGGAATACCAATGTCCCATAATATTTCCCTGAAGCCGTAATTAACCGAACTAGTTGAGAGCTTAGAGAAGCTTTTGGTGTAAAGAAATGGGACACCTTCATCCGTTTCGCCGTGAGCGATTTTAACAAATTCAGCACATTTACGGCATAACGAATCCGACATGACAACAATGCGTTCCTTGTCGCCCTTCCCGTGCTGAACATATATGATACCTTTTTCAATATCTATATCCTCTTTTTTCAACATCAGAGCCTCGGATATTCTCAGACCACAGCCATAGAGCATCCTAAACAGTATGGGGAACATAATGTGCCGTGTTGTAAAATTTGTTGCGGGCATTGATTCAAGCTGCCGAAAAAAGTCCGATATCTCCTCCATAGAAAAAACATATGGAGTGTGGGCAGCTACAGGTTTAGGCTTGTCCGGGGGCAAGCATGAACACGGATAACCTTGCGCAGCTAAAAATTCAGCAAATGTCCACATGATATAAATTCTATCTCGTCTTGAATTGGCATTTTCAGTTGACCTCTGCTTGCAATAATCATTCACAAGGTCAGATGTAATCTGATAATTTTGAATGTTATATTTTTTCGCAAAGTCGTCAAATTGCCTTAGCCGTCTCGCGCCGGTTTCATATTTACTTCCGGTCGCCCGCTTCTGAGCCACATATAGTTCGCACATAGAAGCGAACGGTCCCGTGAAAAAAGATTGTTCCATTATACATCTACCTCCAATGCACATTCCCGAAGCATATCCGGAGTAATGCGAATATATTCTTCGGTTACTTCTGTCGATTTGTGTCCGAGAATCTGAGCAATTTCCGAAAGTTCTATCCCTTTGGTCAACATATTGGATGCAAGGCTATGGCGAAAAGCATGCATACCGTATTTTTTATTCGGTTTTATCTTTATTCCCGCTTTCTGAACAATACGCCGCAGATCGTTTATTACATTTGATGACAGCTTGTCAATTGGAGGAGTATGACGCACAAAAAGATATTCGCACTCTATTCCGGTTTTAGGTCTGCCATTTTTCAAGTAATCAATAATTGCCCATCCAACATCATCCGGAAGCGGCATCAACAATGGAATGCCTGTCTTTTTTTGAATAATGGATATGCTTTTTTGATTCCAGTCAATTGAAGCAAAGCGCAGTGGAATAATATCGCTGACACGAAGTCCTAATCTTGCCGCAATCAACAGCATTGCATAATTACGCTTTCCTGTTGGATTATTGTTATCGACGTATTTTAACGCCAGCTCTATTTCCGATTCACTGAAAACAGCTGGCAAACGCCGTGCTTGGGAATACGTCATATGAGGTAATCTGTCCGAAAAATTTTCGGCATGATATCCATTTTCATAGGCAAATCCAAACAGAAATTTAAGCAGTCCGATTGAGGCGCTTACAGTATTTTTTGAATAGCTGGACAAAGATTGGATATACACGTTTATGTGATGAATGTTTATTTCAGAAAAGCTGTAGACACCACGATTTAATAAAAAAGCTTCAAAACGATGAAGAAAATGACGATATCGTTTAATCGTACCCTCGGCAATATTCCGCTTTTCCCTGCTTTTCATAAATTCCTCGAAAAGCGTTTGATAGCCCGGCGAAAACACATCTGCTTGAATATACTGTTGTCTGAATATCATTCCAAATCTTTGAAAATCTGACAACATAATTACGGCACGATTTACAAGTTTTCCCTGCGCTTTATCTCCGATAATCATTCCGTAACAATTAAATATAAATTCTTTTCCAAATTCGGAATTATAAAACGATATATGAGTTTGTAGGCTATATTCCCTCATTTTATCGTAAACCCGCCGGTAATTTTCAACTGTTTGGGGACTATATCCCCTTTCATTAAGGTGACATAATGTCATTTCGATTAATTCCGGTATTGGTGTTCTTCCATAGACCATGTTTTCAGACATACAGATTCCTCTCTTTCCCTATTTGCTGAATATTTCTATTATAGAATATTATGGAAAGAATTGCGTGATAGTCTCACAAGAATATGGCAGTAATTTGCTGAATTTTGGATAAAATTATTTTTTCTTTACATAATCCTTTTCTATTCATAACCCTTGTTATGGAAAGCTTTCCATAACAAGGCTTTACTACCGAGCAGTTTAATAAGGTGGCGGCGCTGGGAATATGCGACAGCCGTCTTTATAAAATGTCGGGTAATTCCGTGTCGGTGCCTGTCATTAAA
>CATJCJ010000080.1 GCA_949738935.1 uncultured Eubacteriales bacterium
GGAATATACTCAGGAAGAACTGGCGGAAAAAGGTCATAATTTTGAGCTTGAAAAATGCGGAAGCAGCGTTATCTGCGTCGACAGTATGATGGCGGGAATAGGTTCGGCCATCTGCGGCCCCGCTTTGGCGGAAAAATACCGCTTGCCGCTGCCCGTGATTTCGGCTCAATTCAATATTAAAATTTCAAAAGCGGAAAGGATGAAGTAAAAAATGTTTAAAAAAATAATTTCCGGTATTACTTTGGCGGCGATTGTGCTGACCATGTCAGCCTGCGACACCGAAGTGAGCATGACGGCGCAGGAAGCCGCCGAAAAAATGGGCGTGGGAATCAACCTGGGCAACACGCTGGAAAGCTGCTTCGCCTCGGACTATAAGGATTGGGTTTCGGTTGTGGGAAGCAATAAGCCCAAGGATTACGAAACTTGCTGGGGCGCGGTAGAGACCACACAGGAAATAATCGACGGCATGAAGGCCGACGGCTTTGACACCGTGCGCGTACCCGTTTATTGGGGCAATATGATGGAGGACGACGGCACTTATACGCTGAACCCCGAATACGCCGCCAGGGTAAAAGAAGTAGTGGATTACTGCCAGAAGGCGGGACTTTATACAGTAATAAACATTCACCATTTCGACGAGTTCATTATCCGCCGAAACGATACCGAGGAATGCAAAGAAATTTTCACCATAATCTGGAAACAGATCGCGGAGTACTTCAAGGATTATTCCTACAAGCTGATGTTTGAGGGATACAACGAGTATCTGGGCGGCGGAAAGCTTAATTCCAAGCGCAAGGTGGAGGATCGTCCCAAGGACGAGGCATATGAGCTGACGAACGTGCTTAATCAGGCATTTGTGGACGCGGTAAGATCCACCGGCGGAAAGAACGCCGAAAGAGTTCTGATAATTTCCGGCTACTGGACAAATATAGACCTTACCACTGCGCCCGAATATATTGTTCCCAACGATTCCGCCGAGGATAGACTGATGGTTTCAGTGCACTATGTTGACAACGCTTTCTTCTGGGCAAAAAAAATAGGCACCGACGAATGGCTTCAGTATATCGATGACCAGATTTCGCTTCTGAAGGGTGCGTTCCTTGATAAGGGGATACCAGTATTTATGGGCGAAACCTCGTCAAGGTATCCCGACGAGAACATTGACAGCAGCGTTACGGACAGAACATCCTCTAAATATGTAGCAATTGTGCTTAACAAGCTGTTGGAAAGCGATATCGTGCCGGTGCTCTGGGACGTAAACGGTCATTTTTATTCACGCACGCTGTACAGAATAGAAAAAGACGATGAGCGGCAGATGATCGCGGATATCACGGGAAAGCTTCATGAGCAGAAGTCGTAAGGCTATACCGAATCACAAGTTAAAATTTACGGCTTGTTTATTAAAATTAATATAAGCCGCTCTAAAAATATAAAAATGAGGTTTGTAAAATGAAAAAAATTGGGAAAATTCTATCGATAATTTTAGCTTCGGCTTCGGCTATATGTGCTGCGGGCTGTCAAAACGGCTCGAATTCGGATAACGGCGGAACCGACTCGGTTCAGACAGACAAAAACGGCGACATAAGCTTTACCGAAGCCCAGACGGCCGCAATAGACGAGGAAGCTCCTACGGGAAAAGTAGTGTATCTTTCTTATGAAACCGGCTTCGATACATCGGATACAGTTTCTCTTTTTGAAAAAGAGTATGGCGCTTCCTTTGAACAAATAATGTGTCAAAGCGGCAACGCGTATTTTGACAAATTGGGCACTTTGATTTCCACAGGTTCTTCACCCGACATTGTGAGATACGAATGGAAATGCTTTCCTCACGGAATGAGCTACAATATGTACACACCTCTTGATTCCTATATAGATATTAACAGCGACCTCTGGAAAGATATGAAAGATGTAGCCGAACAATTTATCTATAACGGAAAGCATTACTATTACCCTCACGCCATTACCACCAGCTATGCTCTCAACTACAACAACCGTATTCTTGAGGAAAACGGAATAATTGACCCTATGAAGCTGTACAAAGAGGATAAATGGACGTGGAACGCTTTTGAGGAAATGCTTAAACAATGGTGCGATATGAATCCCAGTCACATAGGATACAACGGCGTTGACGGTATGATATTCGTTCTCACTACAGGTACAAAAATCATAGATATAGAAAACGGAGAAATAAAAAACAACTTAAGAAACGAAAATGTTTCCCGTTGCATGCTCTGGCTGGAGAATATGAGACGTCAGGGTCTGATAGGAGCGTTGTCTGAACAGCAGCTTGCTACCGGCGCTTCCAGCGGCTTTACATCTCCCGACACCGCGTTTGTGGACGGAAATCTTTTGTTCTTGGGAATGGATCCTTCATGGACGTATGATTCGGCAAAGGAATCCTTGGATACGAAGGGAATAGAGAACGAAATCAAGTTTGTTCCCTTCCCGCGCGATGAATTGGCCGAAAAATACTATTGCGGAATCAACACTTTCGGTTATCTTATCCCCTCCGGCTCGCCGAATATCAAAGGCGCGGTTGATTGGATCAATTTTAACCGCTCCGAAATAGCCGACGAGGAGAACATCGCCGAGAAAAAAGAAAAGGCTTTAAGCACCGCCCCCGTTTATTATCCCAAATGTCCCAATGCGGACTGCGGTGATAAATCCGAAAATGCCGATGATAAAGGAAGACATATTTTCACCGAGGAAGAAAACAACGAGGGAATGAACACCTGTCCCGTATGCGATACTCCGAGAAAGGAAAAATATAAGGTAGTATGGACGGAGGAGCAGTATGAACTGTATGAAGAGCTTATAATTCCAAACGGAAAGTTTACAATGCTCTTTGACCATTGCTACGGGTTTAACGACGATATTACCGGACTATTTGCGGGCACTGACAGTCTTATGGACGGCCCTATGTATCATGACTTAAGCTTTACAAACCTGTTGGAATCCAAATACGACGTATTGGAGGGCTATCTGAACAATTACAGAGATATTATGAAGAAAAACGCCGAGGGCGAGACAGTGACTTATCCCGTTGAAGAGAACACATCCGAGGATATTTCCGAATAATTGAAAAATTGTAGAAACGCCCTTTATAAAGTATAAAGAGACTATAAAAGACAAAAAAGAGCGCAATCATTCCTAAAAAGGCATATGATTGCGCTCTTTTTGTTATACCAATCTGTAATCAAGTTGTATACTTGATTACAGATTGCACCATAAGCACTAATCTTTGATCATCCGTATTATTTATCTATACTTTGATCAAAGATTAGTTTTAGAATTTGCCCGCATAGAAAATGGGATTGGTATAATTGGAGAACATACCCAAATTATTTAATTATTTTACAGCACTCGCCGCCTTTTTCGCTTCCTCTCTTGTATCAAGCCTTTTTTTGACCAAACGGGCAAGATAGACAACGGGAGTATCCAGTAAAGAGGTAAATACAAATATAAGATACGAAGAAAGTATTATGGTAATGAGAGTAGGAACGTCATAGGTGCCGAAGAAGGCGAGAACATTGAAAAGAACGGTGTTTATAAGCTGACTTACGAGTGTGGAGCCGTTATTTCTCAGCCAAAGGAACCTTTTCTTTTCCCCGCATTTCTTTTCGGTAAACGTCCACCACTTGTGGTAAAGCCATACGTCGAAAACCTGACTTACCGCGTATACCGCAAGAGAGGACAGCAACATTCGCGGCGTGGTGGAAAATACGGTATGTATGGAATCCGCCATAAAGTCGTTTTCCGAGGGCATATACAATAGCCAGCTCTGACTCAGCAAAAGGAAAAACAGCGTGGAGAACACTCCTATCCACACCGCCTTGTTCGCCGCTTTTTTCCCCTCATACTCCGACAGAATATCGGTAATAAGGAAAGTGGAAGCGAAAAGCACGTTTCCCAAGGTTTGCTCCACTCCGAAGGCGTTTACCAAAATCAGCACCTCAATATTCGCGAGCACAGTCACGATGGCGGAAAGACAGTAAAGACCGGTCTTTCCAAAAATGTAATAGACAAGCAACACCGATGAGAAAATAAACACCACCGAGCCTGTCAGCAAAAGTTCATTCAGCATTTTTTTGTTCCTTTCTTTTTGAGGAAGCCTTTAAAGAAACATGTTTTTTAATTATCTTTTGTAATACTATTATACTGCTTACAAAATAAAAAAACGTCCCTATAAGGACGTAATCAAACAAGCCGCTAATACACCACCGCAGCACGGCGGCAAACGGCTGATATTCTTTATTACTTCCTTAGTTTTGTTTCCGGCACAAAGCCGAGGCAGGATGGTTACGAACTGCCCGCTTATACAAATCCCGTTTTAAACCGACAC
>CATJCJ010000081.1 GCA_949738935.1 uncultured Eubacteriales bacterium
ACACAAATTGAGATTTTACGAGAGCTTATGAACAACGATGTCGACAAGATAATGAGAAAGCGCATAAAAGCGGCTACGTCAAAGGGATATGCGGACAAGCTCTTTCCGACAGAATTAAGATATCTTGAATATAGACTTAATCTTGTAAAAGAGTATCTTTTAAAGAAATTAGATGAATTAAAAAAAGAGGGCTAATCCCTCTTTTTTGTCGTTACCTGTTTGTATCTGCAATTTCGGCAAGCACATAAAGCATTGTTACAGCCTCGTCGGAATGATTAAGAAGCTCCCTAACCTTTTTTACGATCCCTGTGGCCGCAAATTTGCGCACTGCGTAGCTTTTACGGAAAGAGTGTGTACCTATGCACCCCTCAATGCGAAGTGCCTTTGCGGCTCTTCTGATGTCCTTATAGACTGCTTGCCGTGTGCGGTGTTTATTTTTATCTAACCTGTGCTCAAACACATATACATCACCAGATATTGACAACATTTGTTTTTGCAAAAACTGAGACCACCTCAAACGCCGCCGTTTTCCAGTTTTATGCTCCTTGATAACTGCGGAGCCTTGCTCAATCTGCCAACGCCGCAATGATAACACGTCCCCTATGCGCAAACCATATGCAAGAGCGACACGACAGGCAACCTCATTTCGACGGGTTAACAGCGCAAGTACGTGCTCCATGGAATCATCTTTTATAGCCTTTGTGCGCACTCAAGCCCTCCTTTCAACAATCCAAAAAATGTTAACTCAAAAATATATATTGCGGTATAATAATATGCGTGGAATATCAACATCTGGTAACTCAATGCTGTGAGCATATAAAAATTAAGTATCTTTTAACGATATATTAGAGCATAATAATTTATTACCTATCTTCCGACATTACATCGGATAATATTTGACTTGACAATATGTCGCTGATAAATTCATATTCTGGACAAAAACCGCAATCATAGGCTTGATTTAGCAAAAAATTCTTTAACAAAACATATAGTCTTGCCTTATACATTATTGCTTTTCCTTGTATTTCCTCAGTGCATATATCTGAGCGTGGGCAATCATCACACATATGCCTTTGACATACAGGTCTAAATGTATTAAACTTAATGATATTGTCTTTGTTTTGCGGCATAATATATTCATTCTCCTATACAAGATTTAGGCAATTTATTGATATCCGCAATTTCCACATAATCATTGCTGTAACCAAATTCGACCTTGCCAATATCAAGGGGGAGCC
>CATJCJ010000082.1 GCA_949738935.1 uncultured Eubacteriales bacterium
AAAGACATTTAAAATGTTCGCCTCCCCAATCTAAAGAGATAAAATTTTCTTTAAAAAGGAAGATACATCATTTCATTATAATAAGCGGGATAGACCGCCTTTAAAAATATTTCCCAATCTATTATAACGAGTTTGTATCTCCCAATATTAATTATTATTTCTTTTGTTATTCTAAAAGATTTTTTATATACTGTCAATTCGTCCAAATTAAATGAAAAAGTCCCTTCAAATTCTTCCGCATTGAATACACCAAGTCTTTTATCACCATTTTTTAAATTTATCTGCATAACAGGTGTTCTCATACCGTCTTGTAACGCTTCTTTAGCTATTTTCTCCCAAACGTTTAAAGTCAAAGAGTAATAGTCATTTTTAGTGGTCTTACATTCCACAAGAAGTAAGTCATTACGCACATCACCTTTCATTGCATACAAAGCTCCGCTTGCGATAACAGCGTTACCATTCAATTCTTTCGCAACGACTAACTCCTGCTTTCGGCTTATCTTCTTTAATTTTAACAATCTTTTTGCCTCCTCTTTTGAAAAGAGAATTTTTGTCTACATATTCATAAGGCTGCCATTTTAGACAATATATTGTATTCTCTGTCATAATTATGTCATATTTAAGTACATTTGAATTTTGACATACCTCTTCTTTATCACCTTTTTCTTTGCTAAAAAATCGGCAATTATGACAACTTCTTATATACTTACTTCCTTTCGCAACGGTTTCTCTTACTTTAGCATAACCCCGTTCAAACATCAAAACAACTCCTCTCTTTTAAGGCGCTGATACAACATTTTTTATCTTATCTGTAAGTTCCCGCATAAGAGCGTTGTCCGATTTTAGAGCTTCAATAAGACGGTCTATCCCTTGATATTTCTGGTCTTTATATTTAAACCAAGCTCCTGCTTTATGGATTATGTCACGACTAATAGCAAGTATAATAATTTCCTTAGTATTATCATTATAAAGAGGCGGTACTCCTAAAGGGTTATCAGTTAAATAAAAATCAAATTCCCCTACTTTCATTCTTTTGTAAGTCTTGTTTTTTTCGATTTTATATTTCGTAACCTGACCGACAACTTCTTTGTCATCACCTTTTCCTACTGTTATCCAATCACCTTTACGGAAACGTATATCAACAGACTTATAAAATCCCCACGCTCTTCCACCTGTGGTATATTCAGGGTCACCGTAAGCACCTATTCTTTCTCTTAACTGATTAACACCTATTAAAGTAACAGGTCTTTTTCCTTCTCTTACAAGCTTGTTATTATTCATTTGAAATTTTCCAAGAAATTCTCCCCACAACTTAGGAGCAATACCTATTTGAACACTTTCGTCCATTTCACTGTCCTGTATTCTGTTAGGGGTCATAGCGGCTATACTATCCAATACAGCTAATCCAATCGCACCCTCTCTTTGCAAATCAAGGACTATTTGAGTACCCTCTTCTAAACTATCCGGCTGAGAATAATAAACTGTTTCGGGGTCAACATTAAGCATATTAAAATAGTCTTCATCATAAGTACCTTCCGCGTCAATTATTGCGCATACCATTCCCATAGCTTGTGCGTTGCGAATAATGTGCATTACCTGTGTTGATTTTCCGCTTGAAAAACCGCCGCTTATTTCAGTAACACGACCAACAGGAATACCACCGCCTAAGTCAATATCAAGACTAAGACTCCCTGTAGGTATACGTTTGATAGGTCCTTTAAGAGTTTTAGGAATACCTAAAGTAACAGCTCCTTCTCCAAATTTCTTATTAATAAGAGTAATGGTTTTTTCCAAAGCAGGAGATTCTTTTTTATACTTATTTTCAACGGGGATTTTCTTTTGACCTTCTTTTTTAACTTTAAACCGTATCTTCTTCATCTTCTGAATCCTCCAATATATCTCTTATTTCAAAATCTCCGTCTTTTTCAAGCTGATTTAAAAAAGCTCTTTTTGTAAACTCACTCATTGTTTCCTCTTTATCTTTTTTAAGATGTTCCAATATTCTATCATAAAGCCTGTCATCAAGCATAATAGTAGTTCTTGTCAACATTATTAATCACCTCATTATTAAATTTATATGAATATCATAACACTACATAAAATATTTGTCAAACAGTTAAAAGCGACCTTAAAAGGTCGCCTGAATATTATTTGTGTTTGAGAATATAAGTGTAACTTTTATTTTTTGATGTGGGAGCGTACTCAACCTTAACAATTACACTTCCCATATAATACATTAAAATTTCAGAGGCTTTAAACTTTTCACAAATCTTAACAAGCTCCTTTATAAAAAACCTTTTATAAAATATTGTATGATAATCATAAATTAGTGTATCATTATTAATATCTTTTCCTGACAAAAGCTGTTTAATAATAAAAACTGTCGTAAACCCCTCTTTACGTTGGAAGTCCTGATGATTATAATAATTTCTTTTATCAAAAAGGTAACCTATTTGTTTTTCTGTAAGAGGAAATAATACCTTGCTTATTTCCTTAATTATATAATCTTTATTTTCAGTAAAGTCTGATATAATATTTCACCTCGTTATCATTTTATAATTCTCTAAGCCTTTTCTCTACTATTTTATAGTAATCCATATCAATATCACAACCTATAAAATTTCTCCCTAACTTTTTTGAAGCAAGAGCAGTAGTTCCTATACCAACAAAAGGGTCACACACTAAATCACCTTTATTACTTGAATTTCTAATAAGTATCTCCATTAACTCAATTGGCTTTTCAGTGGGATGTTGTATGACACCATTTACCTTATACTTCTTTAAAGGTACTTTAAGTAAAGAAGGAGTACTCGGTTCATTTATACACCTCTGCTTACCTTTTCGGCACATAATTATGTACTCAAAACAGTCCATATAAAATCTTCCTGCTATCTTATTGGTCTTTTCCCAAATAAGACACTTCACGAAATCAAAAGAGGACACTCTAATACAGTCTAAAAAACTCAATAAATTTGTGTTATTCGTCATTACATAGAAATGTGCGTCATCTTTTAATACTCTATACGCCTCACTTATCCAGTCCCTTATATGTATATCATTAAACTTAAATATCTTTCCTTTTCTACTTAGCTCATCTTTAAACATACCGCCCATAGTCCCTGTGCTGCCCCTTGAAGTAATCCTATAAGGCGGGTCGGTGCAAATAAGGTCTACACTTCCACTATCCATAGTTCTAAACAGTGAGAGTGCATCCGTATTATAGACTGTGCAAGTAGACTTTCTAATCAACTTCATACACAACCTCCTTTACTTAGCTTCTGCATAGTTGTCCCCAAAATCTGCCTCGCTTTCCATTGCTACGTTTAATTCTACATTATCCCCAAATGGGTGAGACATATACCTTTGACATATATTGATAGTTTCCTCTACAGCGTCTTCATCAGCTTCAAGCACAATTTCGTCGTGGATTTGCAAAATCATAAAAGACCCTAATTCTTCAAGTCTTTTATCTGCGGCAATCCTTAACTGCGCTGAATTGGTTATATCAGCGGCGCTCCCTTGTATGCAGGCGTTAACCGCAAGTCTTTCACAATAAGATACGTCCTTATAATTATGACTGTTTATATTAGGTAATCGTCTTTTACGCTTTATCAGCGTCCATATAAAACCGTTTCTATGCGCAAATTTCTTTTGCTTTTTAATAAATTCGGCAACACCGCTGTATGAGGTAAAATATTTATCAATATATATTTGCGCAACCTCAATACCGTTTTTACAATTATACTCTTTAAGATAATGTTCTTCCCCTAAATCAATAGGTGAATAAGGGTCGTCTCTTAAACTCTCATAAAGAGTTGGAGCGGACCCACCATACATCAACCAGTTACTCTTATATTACTATAAGACCAGACTATCCCTTATACTGACTGCCAATTTCTTATAAGGACTTGTTTTACCTTTAATGCTTCTATTTAACTGATTTAAAAACCTATCATATTTACGTTGTAAAGGTTTTACTTCCCTAGTATTTGCATAAATATAGTGTAAGAAATTAAAATAGTTTTCACCTGTGAAATTAACATTAAAAAGGCAATAATCATTTAATACTACTATATTACAATGACTATCAAAATCAACAATACCTTGTAGGTAACACTTTAAAGATTTATAAGATTCCTTGCTTAAAAGAATACTACAATTAGGACTTCTATTTGATATCGAACCATCACCTTCCAAAAGCCCCAATAACAAATAGGGTTCTTTACCTTTAAATTTATCTATTGGAATTCTAAAATCAATATGAGACTTATTTGGAATTAAATTATATTTGTCCTTAAAGGCTTTGACTAAGTCTACGCTGTAATAATCAAAACTACAACTATTCCCCTTTACAGATACACTCTTATTCGACATAAGACTTGCCAAGTATCTTAAATGCTCTGTATCTTTAGAACTTAGTCCTATTCCTATCTTGCTATCAGTGACATACCCATCTGAATATAACCACCCTAAAAGATAAGCTCCTACATTATTGAGTTTAGGAAAAAATAAATCAAAATTAAAGAAAAATTTACTTTTACCTTTTCTATCAAAGGCTCCTAGTTTCTTTAACTTATCTATTAAATTAACTCTAACAACATCATAGCTTAAAGGTATCTCCTTACATATATCTCTTATGGATTTACCTTTTACATAATCACTTGATATTTTATCCCAATCAAAATATTCTTTATAAAACTTTCCTCTTCTAACTGCATCATTAAGAGGAATATTGTTCTCCAATAGTAAATTCTTTAATTTTTCTTTATCGTGCAAAACCGGCATAGTTAATAACCTCCATACATTAATACAATAAAATTGCATCTTAAAGGTCTTAACTTGTCAATACTCCCTCATTAAATAAGTTCAAAAGATTTATTCTTAAATAGAATAGTGACTTATTTATTTTTACATCTTTAGTTTACCACTCTAAAGATTTCAAAAAAGTCGTTACACCATCATCTGTTGTCACCAACAGGTTTTAGCTCGGTATTGCCCTCAGCTCTACTTGGTAGGGTTTCACCGATATGAGAGGGATTTATACTTCCCGTTAAATGTTCAGGAAGTTTATAACTTTCGCCGCTTGTCTAAGATGAGGAAATTTCTTTTTAACTTCTCCTGCCCCACAAGGCAACTCAAACATATTAACGGCGGTACTTCCGTGTGTATCTTGACCTGTCTCAAACATTTCAAGTAAATTTTTATCTTTTGAAAAATGCGCAAGTACCCTCATTTCAAGATTTGAGAAGTCAATAGCAACTATCTTCCTGCGTTTTTTAG
>CATJCJ010000083.1 GCA_949738935.1 uncultured Eubacteriales bacterium
ATGAAGACTCAATAAAAAACAATGCTTATATAGAAATGTGTAATAATCCATTTGAAGCACAGACAGAAATTTTGAAAACAGCTATAGGATATGGTCTTAACGCATTTCAGAGAGATGAAATTCAGGTACTGGCTCCATTAAAGATGGGGCCAGCAGGAACTCTAAGTCTTAACTATATGCTTCAACAGGCCCTAAATCCACCGTCTGATGATAAACCTGAAGCAGCATTTGGTAAATTGCAACTGCAGACTGAAAAACGTGGTGAAGAAATGGTTATTACTTATTACAGGGTTGGCGATTGCGTAATTCATACTAAAAATAATTATGAGCAATCTTGGTATAAGAAACATCCAGTTAATGGTTTTATTGAAATAGATAAATGTGGAGTAGTAAATGGTGATACTGGCATTATAGATAGTATTCAAGTCTATAAAGACAGTAATAAACTGACACATAGAGTTATTTATGTCAAATATGACGATCATTATATTGCTTATGATAATGATTTTGATGAGTTATCGTGGGCATATGCTATGACGATTCATAAAAGTCAAGGCAGTCAATGGCCTATTGTACTTTGTCCCATTGTACAATCAACAATGTTGTTAAACCGGAAGCTATTATATACAATGTATACGAGGGCGCAGGAAACCAATATTCTTATTGGAAAACAGGAATATATTAATAGAGCGATTGATAACGATAAAGAAGAAAGGCGGATAACGCTTCTGCAAGCACGATTAAAAAATTTATTATAAATGGAATGACATCCTCTGAACTTAGGAGGGTGTCATTTCTTATATTCTTGAACGAAATTTGAGGTAAAAATCGCAACTACCCTACTTGAAAGCACTCATCTTTTTTATCTTAAATCCAAGAATACTCGATTATACCTATACAAATCCAATATTTACTCAAATCATCATCTGAAAATACCAATCTAATTCATATATATAAATAAAAAATTTCTATAATCACTCAATAAACTATCTGCTATCATATTATGTCATTAAAGAATGAAAAAGAAATAAGAAATTTATGAAAAATAAATGAGAAACTAATGAGAAAGAAATGAAAAACTAATGAAAAAGAAATGAGAAATTTTTAAGAAACTAATGAAAAACTAAAATGCTTAAAATCGCTGTTTGAGTACGTTTAATGGCTAACGAGGGTTGTGTGGAAATAATATATAATGGAAGAGGTGCAAGAGATATTTTTAGGAAAGCTATTTGGATGGATATATTTATTAAAGGCACTCAATCAATCCTCTTGCAATATTATTTCAAGAAAACTACTCAATTATATCTCTTGCAACTATGTCTTAAGAAAGAGCACTCGATGAATTCTCTTGCACATTGGTTTGGTAAAATATTACTCGGTCATACCCCTGTCATAACTCTTGCAATAGCCGTTTAAGGCTATATAATTCTAACAAAAGTTTTTACTCTGGTATGAATCGCTTCCTTATATGGAGAGAGCATAAAATTAAGCAGCTATCTTTTATTTAAGCTTGTAGCCTATCCCTACATGGAGATAGTAAAAAATAAACATCTGCCTTTTACTTTAGCGCCATAAGCTTTCGCAGTGGAAATAATAAAAAGTTTCATGACCTTTCTTTGTTTTGCAGGCATCAACATCCTTTACCGTAAAGATAGCAAAATTTATACAACCTTTTTTCTCAGCGTCAACATCTCTTGCAATAGAGATATTGGGCATCTTCTTGTTTCTATATCTTTTTTCAGTAGAAACTTTTTGTATTTCTTATATAAAGGGATAATAAAATTAATATACTCGATTGATTATCTTGCATTATCTTGCACAACATTAAATTCATTTTACTCTTACAATAAACATAGACAAACACTATAAATATTACTATTAACAATCGAATAATGTCTTAAAAATAGAAGGATTTTAAGCAATGATAAAAGCAACATTAAATCATTATCAAAAAAGGATAGTATTGAATTAAACATATTATTTATTGCTTACGAATTGTGTCGTGGGTTCTTTGGTATGACTAGCTATTACATACGAATAACGTCGTTTCCATATATCGTTTATTACTCGGTAGATATACATTTATTTCTCTTGCACTATATTCTGATACCAGATATGAAAAATGCTTATTGCTATGACGATATGGTTATCGCTGTAATGTTACAGATGCTCTGTTTGCCATTATAATCTGTATAAAGATTCTATAGATGGTGTTTATGAGATAGTACATAAGATTACTTATTTTACTCAGAGTATAGGCAGTATAGCGTAAGTGCAGTCTTTACCTCTAGTGTAATTTTTGCATTCTTTTCTTCACTTATTATTGTTGACATAGCTTTAGGCTCAGATATGCTTTCTTATCCTTTATTGATATATTTATAGTTTTAAGCGAAAGATAGGTGTTTTCAAATTCTTTTGTTGATTTGGATATGACTTTAAGTGTAAGGTAGGTGTTCTTCCCTTATTTATGCTATTGCTTTTCTTCCGACAAAGAAGGCTGCGAGGGGTAAAAATCCTTTCTTATGGCTATGCTCAGATATACAGGCTTTACCATACTTGATGCTTTTACTAAGGTGTGATTACTGTTATCGTTTACACGTCCAGATGTGCTGTATGTGCTTGAAATTTATATATCTAATTTGTCTGCAGTTTGCTGCTGTTCAGCCTTGTGTGACATCTTAATACCTACTGCTAAATGATTTCTGGAATCCTACTGTTATGTGCAGTTTTCTAAATTTCTTTAAGGACAAAACAGATAATAGTTTATTTCAAGCAAAGCTGATAACTGAGATTGCTGCTATCTTTAATTTTTATTTAAATCTTGCCTTTCTAATCATAACAAATATTTCTCCCCAACTTTTTCTTTTTGGAGGCAAAATTTATTTAGATTTTAAGCTGTTTTTCTTAATATTCTTTCGAGACAATCCGTATAAAAGATTATGATTGTTATAAATGTCTGGAAAGAAAATGAATTAGAGAGTAACATCTGTAGATTTTGATGAACTCTCAAGGCTCAAAAATATAAAAGGAAAGGAAGATTAATAAAATGTTTGAAAAATATCCAGATGTAGTATCTGTTCCTGATTTGTGCAAGATGCTGGGTGGTATCAGTAAAAAACTGGCTTATAAAATGCTGGCTAACGGTGAGATATTCAGCGTCAAAGTTGGCCGCTCATATAAAATACCTAAAGTTAGTGTTATCGCTTATTTAACAGGACAACCGCTGTCTGACCAAAATAAAAGTGCTTAATTTGTTCCTTATATTAGCAGTTTGTGTTATAATTTATGTGTCAGCAGCAGGCTAATATCAGTGAATGGAGGTAAGAAAAATGACAGGGAGCCTGCAGATAAAAAATGATAAATATTATGCCGTGTTAAATTTGAAAGTAAATGGGAAACGCAAACCCAAGTGGATACCGCTGGGTATGCCGGTTAGAGGTAATAAGCGAAAAGCAGATGCTGAATTAAATCGTTTGATAGAGGAATATGAAGCACAAGAGAAACTAAATACATCATCGCTTGATAAAAGTGAATCAGATATATTATTAGCAGATTACTTGCAGAAATGGCTTAAAATAATAAAACCTACTATTGCTAATGCTACTTATCAAAGTTATAGCAATATGATTAATGCTCGGCTAGATAAGTATTTTAGAGCTTTGGGGGTTACTTTAGGCGGATTAACTGCTAGTCAGATACAGGATTTTTATCAAGCGATCTTAGATGAGGGTTATACTACAAATACAGTGATTCATTATCATGCAGTGCTGCGG
>CATJCJ010000084.1 GCA_949738935.1 uncultured Eubacteriales bacterium
AGAGAAAAAGAAAAAACGGAAAATTCAATAAAGTCAATTACGGAGGGTTTGAATGCTTTAAAAATTTATCATAGGTATAAAGCTGTTTACGATAAATATAACTCTTTGTCTGATGAAAATTTTGAAAAAACATTTTTCGGTCTTAACAGCCGAAACGAACTCGAAAAATTCAATAACGCATTAGCAATAGTAAATAGTTTACGAAAATATGATAATTCAATTCCGACTGTTGATGAATTGGAAAAAACCATAGAAAAGAAAAAAGAACAGATTAATTTTTGCGAAAAAAATATTTTAAAGTCAAGAGCTGATTTAAAAAATCTTGAAACCATAAAATCAAATTTATTAAGTATAGGCAATTTGTTTATAGAAGAATTGCAGGAACAAGAGGAAAGAACACAGGAAACACAAAAATACAGAAAAAATAATGACGTTTCACTTTAACAGGAGGAAAATATTATGAAAAAAACTTGTAAAATACTTACTGAAAAAGAGTACGAATACATAAAAAGTTTTATTCAAAATATCGCTGTTAATGTCAAGGAATATAGATTTATCCTTAGCGAGCAAATGAACCTTATCAGTGATATAAACAATGTACTTTTAATGCAGCACAAGGCACACGAAAATCTTATTGCCCAAAATGATAAGATTACGAAGAAATGTATTTCTTTAACAGAGCAGATGGCTGAGAAAAACATAATTATTGAAAATCTTATGAAACAGATTGAGGAAATGAAAATGGCAAGTAACCCCAATAAGAAAGGCTGGGAAAAATGGTGAACAGAACAAAAGAAAAACAAATTTCAATACGATTATCGGAAGAAGAACTTGAAAGGCTGAAAGCCAATATTGAAATTTCGGGACTTAATCAGAGGGATTATATTGCCGGCTGCATTGTTAATGACAGCAAAAATATTTTTTTTGAAAAAGATATTGACAGAGCAAACGCAAGAATTAAAGAATTGGAATACTCACTTCAAGAGGTTTGTAAAAGCAATAATACAAAATACGAAAATTTGAAAAATGAATATGACGAGTTAATGGAAACAGCGCTTAGTATTCAAAATCAAGCAGAAGAATACAAGGCAAAACTTGAAGAAAAAGAACAAAACTATGACAAGCTGCTTAATGTTGCCATAAATTTAAAGACAAAGTTAAAAAAGGAAGTTGAGGATAAAAATAAGAATGTTGAATATTCAGAACAAGCATTAAAAATTCTTATAATCAATATTTTTATTTTCCTTTTATATGTTGTTATTATATCGGTAATTGCGGTTATAAGACAT
>CATJCJ010000085.1 GCA_949738935.1 uncultured Eubacteriales bacterium
TGAGGAAGAACCGGAACTTGAAGAAGCTTTATTATTTGAGGAAGAACCGGAATTCGAAGAAGCTTTTGCGGAAGAAGAACCGGAGCCAGAGGAAGCTTTTGAATTATTGGCAGGGTTTGTGTTTGATACAGATATTAATGAAACTTTAGTAGTAACTTCTGTAGCAGCTGCTTCTGTGGTAATTTCTATGGTGGTAGTTTCTATAGTAGTAGTTTCTATAGTAGTTTCCTCTATAGTGGTGGTTTCTATGGTAGTTTCCTCATTTGTGGTTTCGATTTCAGGAATTTCTAATTGGGAAGTTTCAGAGTCGGAGCTTCCGCAACCGGAAAATAAGAGTGTGAAAATAATTAAGGTGTAAATAAGATGTTTGAGTTTCATAAAAAGTATACTCCTTTCGTATATTAGACTTCTTTCAAAACTTTATTATTGATACAAATATTTTTTTGTTGGATTGGCATAATTTTGCGGTTTCAAAAGAAGTCTATTATAATATTTTTATGTTAGAGTTATTTCGAAGTTGTGTATAATTTAGTTTCGAAATAATTCTATTGCTGAATAATTTGTAAGATAAAAAGTGGTTTTTAGACAAATCATAGCAAATTATTTAGCTTTTTATACTATTTTATCACAATATTAAATACTTGAAAATACTATTATTCAAAAAGGTTGAAAATTTTTAAACAGCAGAGGGGTTATATCAACTCAGAATAAATATAATAAAGAAAAATACCGCATAACTCAAATTTATTTTATTAGACCTGTTTAATAACCTAAGCGGTGACGATTGACAAGAGATTTTTTCGTTGTACAGCGGAAAAAGATTTGTCAAGTAATGTTACGGAGGTTTCCGAGTATGTCTATTGAATTATGCGGTGTTTTTTAAGAGTCAAAATTCATTTTTTTGAGAAATGCTTTAGTTCGTTCATTTTTTGGATTGTCAATAACGTCAGTGGGTGTTCCTTCCTCAACTATAAGTCCGCCGTCCATAAATATTATTCTGTCTGAAATGCTTCTAGCGAAATCAATTTCGTGGGTTACAATTATCATAGTCATTTTTTCATCAGCCAAATTTCGAAGAACTTTTAATATTTCCGCTGTAAGTTCTGGGTCGAGGGCGGAAGTTGGCTCATCAAAAAAAAGCATTTTTGGTTTCATAGCCAAGGCTCTCGCAATCGCGACACGTTGCTGCTGACCTCCCGAGAGCTGATATGGATAATAATTTTGTTTATCCTCAAGCCCCATTTTTTTCAGCAAAGAAAAAGATTCATCATAAACCTCATTTTTTGGACGCTTTTGAATGTGAATTGGAGCGTCTGCTATATTTTTTATTACAGAATAGTGGGGAAATAAATTAAAATTTTGAAAAACCAAGCCAAAATATCTATGAATTTTTTTCAGCTGATTTTTTGAGGCATATATTGATGAGCCATTTTCACTTTTTACAGCGTATTCGCCGAGATAACTCATAAATCCATCATCAATTTTCTCAAGCATTGAGATACATCGAAGTAATGTGGATTTTCCGGAGCCTGACGGCCCAAGAATTGAAACAACTTCAGTTTGGTTAACTGACAGGCTTATGTCTTTTAGAACTTGCAGTTCACCGAAACTTTTCTTTATATTTTTTATTTCGAGTAAATTCATATGTGCGGCCTCCAATCAGCGGAAATAATTAAGTTTGTTTTCAATATATTCCATTATAAAAGCGACGATAAAGTTAAATATATAATAGAATATGCCGGCTATAAATAAGGGCATAATTGTTGTTTCGGCAGCGGCAACTTGTTTCGCCAGCGTAAACATTTCAGTATATGATATGGCAAAAGCGAGTGATGTATCTTTTACAAGAGTAATAACTTCGTTTGTTACAGAGGGAATTATATTTTTAACCATTTGGGGAAACATGATTTTAAAGAAACGTTGACTTTTGCTATATCCTAAAATGTCACAAGCCTCATATTGTCCTTTTGGAATGGATTGAATTCCTGAGCGGTAAATTTCAGCGAAATACGCCGCATAGTTTAATGTAAATCCTATTATTACCGCGTAAAAACGATAACTTGCCGGAGTGTTTATCCCAAAAATAAAATATGGACCAAAAAATACAACTAAAAGCTGGAGCATAAGTGGTGTTCCGCGTACAATGGAAATATATATTTTTATTATCCACCTTATTGGGGTAAATTTTGACATTCTGCCTGATGTTATAAGCAACCCAAGCGGCATTGAGAAGAACAGGGTAAGCAAGAAAATGGCAAGAGATGAGACAAGCCCGTCGGCAAGCTGACCGGAAACATGTATAAGCTTTTCTATAAAGGTCTGCTCATTTTCAGTAAATTCATTATCTATGTAGGAATCTTCCGCGGATAAGCATATACTTGATTCAAGCCCCCATTTTTCAGCGATTTTTATAAAAGTTCCGTCACCAAGCATTTCTAAGAGCGTTTCTTGAACCTCGTCCCTTGTTTCTGTATTGCCTAAAAGAAAACCTATTCCATATTCCTCGGAGGAAATATGCTCATCAAGAATAATGAAGAGATTTCCTCGGGATTTTATCTCATAATTCGCTACACCAATATCCATACATATAGCGTCGATTGCGCCTGATTCAAGATTGAGAAAAGCGCTGTTGTAGTCGCCTACTTGCTGAAGTTCCGTGAAAGAGTTTGCGAGAGCTTTATTTTTTTCCGTGGCGTCTTCACCTGTGAGAGCGGCAAGAGCGGAGCTATCCGCTTGAACGGCAACTATTTTTCCGGAGAGGCTTGATATGTCTTTTATTTCGGAATCTTTTTTTACAACCACAACTTGAGAATTGTCGACATATGGTGTGCTCCATGTATATTTATCCTCACGGCCATTCATTGTAAAACCGTTCCATATACAGTCAATCGCTCCCGTTTTAAGCTCCATATCTTTGGAGTTCCAATCAATCGGCTGCTTTTTTAAAATCCAGCCTCTTCGGTCACAAACTTCCTTGGCAAGGTCGAGGTCAAATCCGACATATTCACCGCTTTCGTCTTTGTAACCATAAGGAGGAAACTCAGCGTCAAAACCGACTGTGAATGTTTTGACGCTGTCGGCATAGCAGAGAGAGAATAACGGCGTACATATATATAGGATAAGGGACAGTAAAACAATAATTTGGGGCAGTGATATTTTTTTAAAGTTCATATTTCTTCCTCCGTTTTTTGTGTTTCCTATGTGTCATTGGATCTGTTTGGAAACTGATAAAAATGCCATCTAAGTACATCTTTTTCCAGTTTCCGAATAGGTCTATTTAAAAATATTTCTGAGAATGCTGAATAAAATTTTTATATCGATAGGTTTGGCTATATGTCCGTTCATTCCGGAATTTATGGCTTCTTGCTTGTCTTCCTCAAAGGCGTTCGCGGTCATAGCTATGATTGGTATTGACGCCAATTCCTTGTTTTCAAAACCGCGAATTATTTTTGTGGCCTCATAGCCGCTTAACAAAGGCATTTGAATATCCATAAGCACAAGCTGATAATATCCCGGTTCGGATTTTTTCAGCATATCCACAGCTATTTGTCCGTTATCCGCTATATCAACGGAAAATCCGGCGTCGCCTAAAATTGTTGTGACAAGTTCCTGGTTTAGCTCGACGTCTTCGGCTAATAAAATGCGTCCGGTTTTAAACGTTGTTATTTCCTTATCAACAGGTTCCTCTGTTTCTGTATCTTTGCTGTTTATAACTGAACAGAGGCAGCCGCTTAGTTCTGACAAAAACAGAGGTTTGGCGCAAAACGCTGTAACACCCGCTTCCTTTGCCTCATTTTCAATGTCTTGCCAGTCGTAGGCGGTCATAATAATAATCGGAACATTTTCGCCTGTTTCTTTTCGGATTCTTCTTGCTACCTCAACACCGTTCATATCGGGAATAATCCAGTCAATAATATATACGCTGTAGTCATCACCTCGAGTGAGGGCTTGATGAGTACGCAATACAGCCTCTTTTCCGGACATTGTCCATTCTGCCCTCATTCCAAGCTGTTGAAGCATATATGACACACTGTCGCAGGTGTTGAAATCATCGTCTACGATTAACGCTCTTCTGTTTTTAAGTTCTGGAATAATCTCAGGCTTTTTTGCCTCTGAACGCAAACGAAAAGTAAATGATAATGTGAATTCTGTTCCAACATTTTTTTTGCTTTTTACCGTGATAGAGCCATTCATCATATCAACAATATTTTTGGTGATTGACATTCCAAGTCCTGTACCTTGAATTCTACTGACTGTAAAATCTCTTTCTCTCTCAAAAGGTTCAAAAATATGTTCTACAAATTCTTCGCTCATACCCATTCCGTTATCTTTAATTATAAACTCATAATTGGCGTATCCTGTTGGCGCTCCGGGCTTTTCGGTAATTCTCATACTAATTGAGCCGCCGGCGGCGGTATATTTAACAGAGTTGCTTAAAATATTTAAAAGAACTTGGTTTAATCGTAGTTTATCGCAATATATATCCTCGTCAAAAAGGTCTATGGTATCTATATACAATTCAAGCTGTTTAGCGTTAACATCCGCTTGCAGAATATTGCGGAGACCGTGAAGAATATCAGGAATACTACATAAGGTTTCCTCTAATTGTATTCTGCCGCTTTCTATACGACTCATATCCAAAATATCATTAATCAGGCTTAAAAGATGATTTCCTGAGGAGGTGATTTTTTTCAAATATTCCTCAACCTGCTCTTTGTTGTTTATATGGGTAATTGCTAAATTAGTAAATCCCATTATGGCATTCATTGGTGTTCGGATATCATGAGACATATTGGATAAAAAGACACTTTTAGCTTTGTTTGCTCTGTTTGCCTGTGAAAGGGCGTCTTCCAAAATATTTTTCTTTTTCATTTCCTCACGGGTTTCCTCGTCAACACTATGAAAGCCGAGAACGATGCTGTGTTTCTCATCCCATATTCCGGCTTTTACAACTTTTGTTTGAAAATACTTTATCTCATTATTTTCAAAAATACGATAATTTACATTATATGTTGTTTTCTCTGAAAGCTCTTTTTTTAATTTTTCCTGAGAGAAAGCCTGACGTGTCATTTCTTTGTCAGGGTCATATACAAATTTTGATATATACATATCAATACTTTTATCAAATGAGAATTCTTTATCAAATACATTTTCAAGGACGAAATTGCCGCTGTTTCGAAGGATATTTCCAACGCCTGTATCAAGGTCAAAATAGCAAACTAAATTATAATCTGTCGCCAAAGCCTCAATAAGTTCCAGCTGACGGCTTCTATATTTTTTTTCCTGAAGTTTTTGAGCTGTGCAGTCAAGAAGAAAACGTTGATAAAAAAGTTCACCTTCTTCTTCTAAAAGTTTTATGTTTCCCATAATATGAAGTATTTCCCCGTTTGAGTGTTGTACACGATATTCTACGCTTACACAGTCTCCTTCTTTTTTTAAATTTTTCATACATTGAGTAAGTTTTTCTCTGTCTTCATCTACGACGGAAGAAGCAACCATGTCAAAGCCGTTTTCAATTAACTCCTTTTGAGATGTATAACCTAAAATTTTAAGAGCCGCTCTGTTTATACTTATAATATTAGTTCCGTCTATTGTGTGGCAAAGTACGCCGCAGTCTATTGAGGTAAAGATTTTTTCTAAAATAAGATTTTTTCTTTCAATTTCTTGTTTATAAGCTCGTTCTTGGGTTACGTCAATCGCTACGCCTACAGTCCCCATTACATCTCCGTTAAGATTATACAGAGGGGATTTATATGTTGTGAGGATTTTCATTCCGTCTCCCGTTTTAATTATTTCTTCTGATACACAGGTTTTTCTTTTATTCATAACCTCAAGTTCTGATTCCATACAAGCGGGGTCATCGTATTCCACATCCCAAATATAAGCGTGTCTTTGGCCCTCAACTTGCTTTTTTGTTTTATTAACTGTTTTGCAGAAACTATCGTTAACTTTTTTATGTATACCTTCTTTATCTTTATACCAAATAAGATTTGGGGTACTGTTAATTGCCGCCTCAAGAAAGTGGTTTGTCTGCCAAAAATCTTTGCTTATTTTATATGATTGCTGCCATTTTGTGAAACGAAACTTTATTTCCTCATCGGAGATAGGTGTTATCCATATATCTTTAATTTCTGATAAATAATTAGTCAAAAAAGATAATTGGATTTTATCGGAAAGTAAAATTAATTCGGTGTCTTTGTTTTTAGTTGAAATCAATTCTTTAAGTTCTGTTTCTATATTTATACTTTGTAAATCAGCAAAAATAACGTTTGCGTTTTCTATCAGTATTTTATCAGGTTTGGCGCTTTTGGAAAATTTATGAGTAAAATGCTCAAAAGGCGGCATATTTTTTATAATTTCAAATGTTCTGCAATTATTACCTATTAAATAAAAATGAGTTTGGCAATGATACATAGTTATTTCCTCCTCTGTATTTGCTGGTCATTTATATAAATTTTTTTAGACCTGAAATTATTAAAAAATAAACGAAAACGCTTTAATTTCGTTTTATTTTTTATAATTTTTTGCGGATACTTTAGTTTTCAGATATCTAGGGAATTGCTTCTGTACATATATTAAAAAAGATTACGCTGTTACGCAATCTATTTTATTGAATTTGCCACTGTTGCCTTAATCTTATCATTTATTTTTTTTATTGTCAAGGAAATTGTCAAGGTTTTTATACTTATGAAAATCAGCATAAGACAAATTGTTGGGCAAATAAAATTAAATGAGGCGATTTTGATATGTCATGATACTATTTGGTACTTTATGTTATTTTATGTTATTAGGTTTTGTGATAGTATTGCCTTAAAGCAATATTAGACTTCTTTTGAAACCTAATGTTTGTACAAATATCAATAAAAAAATATTTAATTTAATGCTTTTTAACACTTTCGGCGTTTAAAAAGCAAAACGCCTTTCGCTAAAACATTATGTGAAAGAACTTAAAAAGAAGTAAAAAAATTTATTTTATTCAAAAGTCTGCGAAGTGCTTCACAATTCGCTTACCGACTTTTGCCGCAGGCGGACGTAAAATATTTTTTTACCGTTATTCAAGTTCTTTCACTATAAATGAAATATTTTTTTATTGGATTGATGTAATTTATTAGTTTTGAAAGAAGTCTATTGATAAATTCAACTTTATTGATATTGTCAAAAAATTATTATTGGGAGGAATTTTTTATGGGAAAGTTAATTTGTGTTGACGCCGGTCATGGGGGAACTGATTCGGGTGCTGTCGGAAATGGTATTAAGGAAAAAGATATCGCTCTTAAGGCGGCTCTTAAACTTGGAGAACTTCTTAAAAAACAGGGTTTTAATGTTATTTTTACTAGGGCCGCTGATAAATTTATTAATTTGGGGGAAAGATGCAGAATCGCTAACTCAAATGCCGCTGATTTATTTATTAGTGTTCATATTAATTCCGCTTCAAGCGTCCAGGCTCGGGGAACGGAAACTTTATGCTACAGTCAAAATTCCTTTGCCGAAATAGTCCAGAAAAATCTTATTGAACGACTTAAAACGAAAGATAGAGGTGTTAAGGAAAGAAAAGATTTGTATGTTCTAAATGGAACAAAAATGCTGGCTGTATTGCTTGAAATTGCTTTTATCAGCAATCCTCAGGACGCTTCTCTTTTGAAAAAGGATTTATTTCTTGATGATTTCGCGAACGCTGTTGTTAAAAGCGTGTGCAAGCATTTTGGGGTTGGATTTGTTGGTGATGAAAAAAGTCAAGAGAGCGTCAAAAAAGATGATGTTAAACAAGAGTCCGCAAAAAAGGAGACAGTTGAAGTGAAAAAAAATATAGATGTTTTGTTAAACGGGAAAAAAGAAACGGTATCCGGTTATTTCGCTGATGGTAAAAATTTATTTACCGCTGATTTTATAAGAGAACTTGGCTTTAAGGTTGGGTATGATAAAAATACAAAAGTTGTTACTTTGGATAATGATGATGTACGAGATATTAAGATTATTGTTGACGGGAAGGAAAAAGAAGCCGCCTCTGTCCTTAGGAATGGTTTTAATTACGTTTTGCTGAGGGATTTGGAGAAGCTGGGGCTGTTTGACCTTGATTATAAAGATGGGGTTGTATATATTAATTCTAAAAAGATGAGCTGAGAGCCTGTCGGGAATCTTTAAAATACTGGTCTGAAAATAAAACAATTAACCCTCGTGAACTTTTTCCGCGAGGGTTAAAAAATCTTTTATTTTAATGTAAGATATGTAAAATCTGTACCGTCAATCATAGTAAGCTGATATTTCGGCCAATGATATTCACCTTCGGGGGAAATATAGTTATACTCATAAACGGGAAGTATAGAAATGATGTTTTCGTTTTTTATTATTTTATATAAGCTCTCATAGTGTTCATCTGCGTCATAATAAAATATACCGTTTCCGTCACAGCCGAATAACTTCCACTTTTGTCCCGGCATTGAGCCAAGAGAGATAATTTTTCCGCTGCTGTAAGTGTAAAAGTTAAAGATATAACCCCAGCGGTAAGAGCCCGTACATACAATAAGTTCTTTTATGCCATCTTTGTCAATATCATTTAATGTGTAGCTAAAATTATCTTCAGAAACGGCATTGAAAGGAGAAATATTGTTGGCTATATAAGTGAGTTCATTTCTATAGGCTGAAATATAGTTGTCAAAGGCAAATACATTTGATACAGAGGTCATTATTACAGTTATGGCGGCAATAGTGGCGAATAGCTTTTTTGCTTTCATATAAATCTCTCCTTTTTGTTAAAAATTTTAAAATAAGTGAGGAATCATTGTTACATAAGTTATAGAATAAATATGAAATTATAACAATAAACATTTATTATTATGAATAAAAGAAGAAGTCCCAAAGGAACTTCTTCTTTTTAGGTGTGTTGATTATTTTAATGTAACTTTAGCGCCGACTTCCTCAAGTTTAGCTTTGCAGTTTTCAGCGTCATCTTTTGAAACGTTCTCTTTAACGATTTTTGGAGCGCCGTCAACAATTTCTTTTGCTTCTTTAAGACCAAGACCAGTAAGTTCTCTTACTGCCTTGATAACTTTAATCTTTTCAGAGCCAATTTCTGTCAGCTCAACGTTGAATTCGGTTTTTTCCTCGGCTCCGTCTCCGCCCGCGGCAGCACCGCCCGCGGCAACTACCATACCTGCGGCTGCTGATACACCAAATTCTTCCTCAGCCGCTTTAACCAAATCGTTAAGTTCTAAAACAGAAAGTTCTTTAACAGCAGCGATAATTTCTTCAATTGATAATTTTGCCATTTTTATATCCTCCGTATTCTTTTTTTAATTCTTAAATTTATTTTAATAGGTTATGAGGCTAAGCGATTAAGCCTCTTCCGTTTTTTGCTCGGCAATAGCTTTGATAACTCGAGCGAAAGAACCCATTGGGGATTTGAAACTTCCAAGAAGTTTTGAGAGAAGGACTTCTCTTGATGGAATATCGGCGACAGCTTCCATTCCTTTTGTGTCATAACAAACACCCTCAATAACTCCGGCTTTGAATTCAAGAGCTTTAGCGTCTTTCTTGAATTTATTTATAATTCCGGCGGCTACAGTTGGGTCTTCATAGCAAATCGCTAACGCGCTCGGACCCTTGAAATATTCTTTGAGCCCCTCAAATTGTGTTCCCTCAACAGCGAAGTTCATCATTGTGTTTTTGTAAACTTTGTAATCAACACCGGCTTCTCTTAAGGATTTTCTAAGCTTTGTGTCTTCTTCAACTGTAAGACCTCTGGCGTCAACCAAAACAGCCGATGTAGCTTTCTCAAGCTTTTCTTTGATTGCGTTTACAATAACTTGTTTTTGTTCAACTTTTGCCATTATTACACCTCCTATGTTAATTCTAAGCCGCAGTGTAAATAATTGATAGAGAGGTTGATTTTTAACTTCCCGCTCATTTCTGTATATAAAAAACCTCTTTTGGTATTTGAGCAAATGCCGAAAAGAGGTGTAAATACAATAATTATCCTCGGCAGGCAGACTAATGTCTTTACGCTAAACGCGCCTGCTGTCTACGGCACTTATTACAGTATACAATCCATACTTTATTTTGTCAAGGGATTTTTTTCATTTTTATCCTATCTCGCCGTTTTTTATGAGCTCAGCTATTTCAGCGGCGTAGTATGTTATTAATATATCGGCCCCGGCTCTAAACATGCATACGGCGCTTTCTCCGATTATTGAGCGTTCGTCTATATATCCAAGGGAGGCGCCGGCTTTAATCATAGAATATTCGCCGCTGACACTGTATAAAGCGACCGGCTTGTCAGTTTTCTCTTTGATTTTTGTTAGTATGTCGAGATAAGCCATTCCGGGTTTGACCATTAAAATATCAGCTCCCTCAATGTCGTCTAGTTTTGCCTCAATAAGTGCCTCTCTGCTGTTATGAAAGTCCATTTGATATGTCTTTCTGTCTCCAAAAGCCGGGGCGGAATCGGCGGCTTCCCTGAAAGGGCCGTAGAAACCTGATGAGTATTTTACGGAATATGACATAATAGGTATATTTGTAAAGCTGTTTTTATCTAATGTATCTCGAATGGCGCCTATTCTTCCGTCCATCATATCAGAGGGGGCAACCATATCAGCTCCCGCTTTGGCGTGAGAAAGGGCGATTTTTGAAATTATTTCAAGTGTTTTGTCGTTATCAATACTCTCGCCGGAAAGTATTCCGCAATGTCCGTGAGAGGTGTATTCACACATACAAACATCGGTTATACAATAAAAACCATCAAATTCTTTTTTTATGAGTTTTAGCGCTCTTTGGATAATTCCGTTTTCTTTCCAAGCGCTTGAGCCAACCTCATCTTTTTCATTGGGAATTCCAAAAAGAAGAATATTTTTTATATCACTTTCTCTCAATTTTTGGAGAAGTTCCGGAAGTCGGTCAAGACTCCATCTGTATTGCCCCGGCATCGATGATATTTCTTCTTTGATATTTTTTCCGTCGGTCACAAAAAAAGGATAAATTAAAGAATCTGTTGAAACCCGTGTTTCTCTTACCATATTTCTTATGTTCTTTGAACTTCGTAATCTTCGAGGTCTGTTTTTTAATTTATATTCCAATTTATATTCCTTCTTTCGACAATTCTAATATTTTATAAATCATATTCATATCAATATTATTTCTTATCGTATCGGCGAGTATATCAAATTGTTTTTCTTTATAGTCTTTTATATCCAATACATTTATATTTACGGAATTTATACCCTTTTGTTCGGCGATTGCGGTAATTATTGTTTTTGTGACTTCTTTACAATCAAATATTCCGTGAATGTATGTTCCATAAATATTGTCTGCATTTGCTCCGTTACAAGTATTTTTAGCGTCATTATTGTCATCGAGGATTTCGCATATATTATCATAATTTATAGTGCTTGAAATTCCGTTGTGTATCTCATATCCCTCAAAATTTACACCGTTTAAATTTTTTAATATTCCTTTTACGTTTGTGAATTTTCCCTTGACATTTTTTGTAATCTTGCTTTTTTTAAAAATTGTTTTTATGGGCAGAAGCCCTATTCCGTTGACTTTGCCATTGTATTCACAGCCGTCCGCGTCGTTAATTGTCTCTCCAAGCATTTGAAATCCTCCGCATATCCCAAAAACAATTTTTCCCGATTCACCGAACTGTTTTATTTTTGACTCAAATCCTTTTTCTCTCAGCCAAAGTAAATCTCCTATTGTGTTTTTTGTTCCGGGAATAATGAGCATATCATAATCAAAGATATCTTTTGGAGAGTCAATATATGTAAGGTTTATTTCGTCGACAAACTCAAAAGCGTTAAAATCAGTAAAGTTTGATATTCTTGGAAGTCTGATTACAGCTATATTAATTATTCCCGCGTTTTTTTTTGTTTTGAGTCTCTCTGTTAAACTGTCTTCATCGTCAATGTCACAATGTATATATGGAATAACTCCAAAAACAGGTTTATTTGTTTTGTTTTCAAGTATATCTATACCTGATTTAAAAATGGATTTATTTCCTCTGAATTTATTTACAATTAACCCTTTTATATAATTTCGCTCACCTTTATCCAAAAGGTTTACTGTTCCTATGAGTTGGGCAAATATTCCTCCTCTGTCTATGTCTCCGACAAGCAAAACGGGAGATTTTGCCAATTTTGCCATTCCCATATTTACTATATCGTCTTTTTTTAAATTGAGTTCAGCCGGACTTCCGGCTCCCTCTATTATGACAATATCATATTTATTGCAAAGATTGTTATAACATTCCATAATATGAGGAATAAAATTGAGTTTGTTTTTATAATATTCGGAAGCCGTCATAGAACCAAATATTTTGCCCTTTAATATAATTTGAGAGCCGTTATCGCTTGTTGGTTTCAAAAGTATTGGGTTCATAGAAACGTCAGGATTAATTTTTGCCGCTTGTGCCTGCATAGCCTGAGCCCTGCCTATCTCCAGTCTGTCTTTTGTCACATAGGAATTTAAAGCCATATTTTGAGATTTAAAAGGAGCGCAGTTATAACCGTCTTGTTTGAATATTCTGCATAATCCAGCGACAAGCAGGCTTTTTCCAACATTTGACATTGTTCCTTGAATCATAATTCGTGCCGCCAAAAAATCACCTCTTTTTAAGCAATCTTAAGAGTCTGTCTAAAAACTATTAAAATTTTATTACGCTCCAAAATGATTTTATTTTCGCTGATTTTTTGTGTATATTTTGTTTTTAGACAGGTTCTAAGGAAAATTTCAGGATTTTTTATTTAAAGTATTCTTTAAAGCGTTGATAAGGATTTTGTTGTCAGAATGACTTTTTATGGCGGTTCTATAGTATTCGCCGCTAAGTCCCGTGAAATTTTCACAATTTCTTATTAGTATGTCATAGTCTAAAAGTTTTTTATCAAGATTTGGCTCGCTTTTAAATAGTATGTAGTTTGCCAGGGAATTAAAATATGTAATTCCAATAGAATGAAATTCTTTTGTTAAAAATTCTTTTTCCTTTTTAACATAGCTTCTTGTTTTATCTTTAAAATTTTTTTGGTTTAAAGCGGAAATTCCTGCTTTTTGAGCCAAGACGGAAATGCTCCAAGGCTGTCTTGTCAAATGTATTTTTTTGATTATTTCATTGTTTGAGCAAATTCCATAGCCGAGACGTATCCCGGGAATAGCGTATATTTTTGTGAAAGATTTTAAAATCAAAACATTGTTATACTTTTGAATATATGGTATAAAAGAGTATCTTTCACTATTTATGACGAAGTCCATAAAACATTCGTCAATAACAACAAAAATATTATTTTTATTACATTTTCTCACAATTTCTAAGGTCAATTCTATGTCCGCGCATCTTCCTGTTGGGTTGTTGGGAGAACAAAAAAATAACATATCTATGTCGTTTTTTATGTAAGTCAAAATATTTTCCAAAACATCAAAATTGGTTGTTTCTTTGAGGAAATAATATATTTTTTTTGCTGAGACAGCGTCTGCGGCCCGTTCATATTCAGCGAACGATGGGACTATTAAAAGAACCTTTTTAGGGCGGATAGCGTTTGTAATATTAAAAATAATTTCCGCGGCTCCATTACCGAAAACAATAAAATCTTTACAAATATTTTCTTGCTGAGAAACAGCGTTTTTTAAGGCCCCGCATTCAATATCAGGGTAATTGGTTATTTCATTGATACTATTGTTTATCACTGAGAAAATTTCATCGGAAATTCCAAGAGGATTTATGTTTATTGAAAAATCAATTATCTTTCTGTTAAAAGAGTAAATGTCTCCTCCGTGAATTTTTTCCAAAGCTAATTCCTCCTTAATATTTTAATTTTTAAGACTTTAGTTTTTTTACCGACTTTTCAAACTTTGTTCTTGAAAGCATAAGTATATGTCCGCATTTTTTACATTTAATTCTGAAATCCGCGCCAATTCTTAAAACTTCCCACTCATTTCCTCCGCAGGGATGATTTTTTTTTGTTATAACAATGTCTCCTACTGAAAAATCCAAATCATTTGCCTCCTTTAATTTTCATCGCTTTTATGAATAACAACTTGGGGGTATGGGATTGAAATGCCTTCTTTGTCAAAACGCTTTTTTATAAGCCGTCTTATTTCTCTCTCAATCGCCCAATTTTCACCTATAGCTGAATCGGCGCTGATTCTGATTATTACGGCTGAGTCGGCAAGGTCAACAACACCCAAAACCTCGGGAGACTTTAAAAGTCCGGAAATTATGTTATTTTGGAACGCTGAGGTTAGTTCGTTTTTCATAACATAAATGACATTGTCAATGTCTTCCTCATAGGCGACAGAAATATCCACAACGGCTCTGTTAAAGCCTTTTGACATATTTGTGACAATTTTGATTTGACCATTTGGAATAATATGCAGGTTTCCGTCTGTACTTCGAAGTTTTGTGCTTCTGATACCAATTCCCTCGACTGTTCCGGTAAACCCATCAAGAGAAATTACATCTCCTACGGCAAATTGATCCTCGGCAAGTATAAACATACCTGTTATAATATCCTGAACAAGGCTTTGCGCCCCAAAAGCGATTGCGATACTTCCAACTCCGGCGACAGCTATAAAAGACATAACATTGACTCCAAAAACACTGAGTATTTGACATATAGCGAAAAAATAGACAACATATCTTATTATGCTTTTGCATACAGTGAGAAGTGTCATGGATTTTCTCTCGCTAAAGCCCTTTTGTGAGTAAATCAATTTTTTTACACATTTATTTAAAATTTTTATAATAATTACCGCTATAACGAGTACTGCGGCGCATAGACCAAGTTTAATTAAGAGGGATATTACATTTTCAATGGAAATATATTTTCCAAGTTCATTGCTGAAGCTAAAAACGTCTGTTATTGTTTCTTCCATATTTGAAATCTCCTTTAAAAATTTAAAATATTAATAGGGGTGTGTTTAAAACATTATATTGTTCATTTTTAAATTGGACAATAGACTTCTTTCGACACTTCATATTGATACAAATATTGTTAGAAAAAAATCTTTTCTGCAATGTTTCTTAACGCTTTCGGCGTTTAAAAACCAAAATGCCTTTCGCTAAAACATTGGATAAAATATTTTTTTGTTGGATTGATGTAGTTTTGCGGTTTCGAAAGAAGCCTAATATAAAAAATCTATATAACTTTCATATACACTTTATTATATATTATATCATTTTTCTCCTAATATCAACACTTTTTTACAAGAAAATTGAGGAAGAATAAAAAAAGAGAGTATTAAAGGTTGGTTCCTTGAATACTCTCTTTTTCGTTAGCCGTTAAATTGTCTGTATATTAACTTATTTTTTAATCTGTGTAAGGTCATAAATAAGTTTTGCGGCCTCACCTCGAGTGATATTCGCTGTTGGATTGAGTTTTCCGCCGCTGCCGTTTACAAAACCAAGACCTACTAATTTTACAAATGAGTCTTTAGCGTAAGGCGCTATCGCTGAATTGTCAGAGAACGCGTTTAAATCACCAGCTAATTCAGTTGTTGGTATACCAAGAGACTCTATAGCTCTGGCGATTATTGTTATAGCGTCCTGTCTTGTAATATTTTCTTTTGGACCAAATGTTACGTTTGAAGTTCCTTTTACAAGATTAAACGCTTTAGCGGCTTTGATTTCATTGTTGTAATAGTCGCTCTCGTTTACGTCGGCAAAGCCGTGAGCCTCATTTGAGGTAAGTTTAAGAGCTGTTACAAGAATTTTTGTGAAATCTCCTCTTGTAATTTTAGCGTCAGGAGCAAATGTTGTCTCATTTATTCCGTTTATAATTCCGGCGTTTGCCAGAGCCTCAACATATGGTTTTGTCCAGCTGTTTTGAATATCAGTAAACGCCGCGGCTTTGTTTCCTGATGGATTTTGTGTGTTGTCATTACCGGTGTTAGAATTGTTATTGTCAGTTTTATCACCGGCGTTAGAGTTATTATTGTCTGTTTTGTCACCATCAGTCTTGTCTGAATCAGTTTTATCTTTGTCAGTCTTATCAGTTTTGTCAGTCTTGTCTGAATCATTTTTATCTTTATCAGTCTTATCGGTTTTGTCTTTATTAGAGGCTGAGCTTGAGGAGTTTGACCTCTTCGCTGAACCGCCTCCGGTATAGTCTTTTACAGCTATGGTAGGAAGTTCGGTTGTATTTTCGGTTACGGTTGTTTCCTCATCTTTATACGCTACTTTCGCTTTGGCGGCGTCGGTAAGTTTAAGGAAATCACCTGTAATAAAGTTTCCGTCAGCGTCCTGAGCGAAATGCCAGTTAGTCATAACAGCCTCACGGTCAAGGCTCTTGAAGAATGAGTCGTTAACTCTATCTTTAGAAGCGTTTTCGCTGTACTCGTCTGCTTTGTATTTAATACCATCTTTTTCTTTGGTAATAACTGTTGTAAGATAGTTGCAGTCAACAGGAGTGTAAGCACCGACTTTGTCGCTGTCCATTTTGCCCGCTTTATAAGACACAACACCTTTAATATCATAAACTTGAGCTTTGTTTACTGTTTTAAGGATATTTGATTTTACCCCGTCTACAGTGAAATTGTCTTGAATTTTCTTATCTGTAAGGTTTGTTCCGCTGTATAAGCCAACATTACTTCCCTCGTTCATATATGACACACAATCCCTTGCCGTAAGCATAGGATTGGAGTTTGAGGAAATACCTGTAGCTCCGTTCATAAACGTTAAACAATTTCTTATAATGTGAGGAACAGCTACTCCCTCGCCGCCAAGCTTAAGACCGTTGTTGCCGCCTTTGTTTCTATAAACAGAGGTTCCGTCCTCTTTAAGCTCGTATCCTTGTCTGTATGAGATACAGTTTTCAAGGGTAACGACAGCTATCGGACCTGTACCGGATTTTGTGTATAAATCCCAGCCGTCATCAAGGTTATGATGAGACACACAACCAAGGAATTTATTTCCGACACCTACGGTAAGTTTACAGCCGTAACCGTCAGCGTTAATACCGCCTGGGTCGGCTGAATTCCAAACCTCACAGTTTTTAATCAAGTTGTTGTGAGGCCAGTCTTTCATAGTGTCGGCTGAGGTTCCTGAAAGCTGGAAGCCTGTATCGCCGTTGTCATAGAATTTACAATTATCAATTACACAATAACTTCCTGAGAGCTGGAAACCTCTCTGATTGTCGGCGGAATGTCTGAAATGAATTCCTTTAACGTCCCAATAATCAGCGTTGAGAGTCATTCCAAGGAATTTTCTTTGAGCGTCGATTATCGGAGTAGCCCCCTCATCGGCTATAAGACCGATTCTCTTTTGTGATGTTCCTGATTTTGACTCGGGAACAGTTATTGTGTCTTCTCTTAAATAAACACCATCCATCATAACGATTGTTTGACCTCTGTTTACAAATCCAAGGGCTGTATCAATGTCATAAGGATTTTCTCTTGTTCCTTTTCCGGAGAATTTACCGGTTGGTGAAACATAGATTTTTTCAGATTTAGCGTTAAAGTCACCTTTGTGAGTTACGATAAATGTTTCTGTTACCTCAGCTGTTGAGGTTAATATCTCATAACTGTCGTCATCTTCGCTTACAATTCTCGGTGTATAATAAAAAGAGAATTTTGTCTCGCCGTCAGCTTTTATTTTCACGGGGAACACGTTGTTCTTTTTATTAATAAAAGCGCCGTTTTGAATAATTTTGTCATCTTGTTTGATTGTAAGATAACCGCCTGACGCGTTTGTGGATTTTACACATAAGTTGTAATCAGTATTTGTAACAAAGCTATCAGAAGTAATAGAGATTCTTGGAGTAACAGTCGCTGTGTTGTCCTCCCTTGAGGTTAAATCGGTGTCAGGGTCTGTTATCCAGAAGTCAACGTTCTCAACGGTTATATCAGCGAAACGGGCAGTAAAGAAACCAACATAAACATTCTCAGGGTCAATAGTTCCTAATATTTCGCCATTTATACCCTGGTTGCCGGTTGGATAAAAAGTTCTTACCTCTGTTTTTCCTGTTTGATAGTCATAGCAGGTACCTTTGTATCCGCCGTTTATTTTCTCAAGGGTTAATCTGAATTTATCGCCCTTTTTGAACATATTATCAGACATCGTTGAATATGGAATTTCTCTTTTTGGAGCGCCTACTTTTGAGGTTTCCCAAGACTCGGCGTTATATCTTACGCCAAGATTGATACGGTTTAAGTCTCTGTTTTTCTCATAATTGGGTTTTGAGGCGTCTGTTGGATAACCTGTAAATGTACATCCTCCAAGAAGAACCATATTTCCGCAGAACACTTCTCCTTTTTCCAAAGGAACAGGCTCGCCGTTCTCATCTTTAACAGCTTCGGCCGCTGTTCCGGTATATCCTGTCAAGCTTAATCCCTCAGCGGCTTTAAGCATAATATTGTCTCTCGCCATCAAACCAAACGCCTCTTGTCCGGCGCGGTTTGTGTCATCGAAAGATTTATCAAGATAATCGTTGACAGTAATATCACCGCTTAATTTAAAGTTGTTGTTAATGTTGACTCTTGTGTAAAGAAAAGCCATACCATCCTGGTCGGTTGAGATTTTTCCGCCTTTGTTTGTTGAGTAGATATTTGCTTTTGAGCCCTCGTCCTCAATATTCGCGATGTCTCCCGAAACTTTAGAGTTTTTTGTGGTTGCGGACTCACCAAAAATAGATTTTTTCCAAACATGTTTATCAATTTGCTTAACTGTTACGGGAAGCTCGATTTTGCTGAACTTATCGTTTACAGGGACAATTATGATAAAAGAGGTTGGGTTATTGGTGCTGCTGGCGGTTTTAACCTGGAATTTTGTAAGGTCGATATCAAATAAACCGTCTTCATTGATAGTTTCAGTATCACTTGATGAATAAATAATGTTTCTTAGCTTAATAGGCTGAAGCTCTCCGTTTGAATAGAAATAAGAAACCTCAAGACCTGTTATATCAAACGCTTCTTTCGCTGAGGATGAAAGGTTAATATTATAAGTTGTGATAGGATAACCTGTCATTCTTACTCTTCTTACTTCTTTAACCTTAACAGTTACATCAAAAGAGGTTCGAACTTTTGGATTAGCCGCATAATATACGAATATTTTGTAAGTTCCCGGTTTTGAACTGTCAAATGTATATTTTTCTTTCTCTTCTATTTCATTTTTGTCAGTAAGCATTTCGCCGTTTATATCAACAATATACTCTCCATCAGCAAGAGTATCCATTTTTTTGTCTCCGCTTGAGTTTAAGAAGTCACCTCTCACCATAATACCAGTGGGGTCAAACTCCTCATCTAAATAATAGGTTGTGACAGCTGGCTTACTTGTGAGAACAATAGAATTAATCTTGTAGCTTGTGTCAACTTTGATAGGAAGACTAGCTGAGGCGCTGCCCTGCTCAATATCGTCTGTGGCTACAAATACCGCTTTTACGGAAGAAGCCCCGCTTTCAATTAAGCTGTCATCAGTGACAACTTTTCCATTAATTGAAAGTTCATATTCTTCTCTCTCAAGAGTTTTCTTTGAGCCGTCAATAAATTCAGCCTCAAGAGAAAGCCCTTTTGTCTGAAGCTTTTCACCGATAAAATAATCTGTTTTAACAAGTCCGCTTAAAACATTGATTTTATCAACTCTGTTTTTAACATAACTCACATCAAGAGTACAAGTTTTATCACCTTTGGTGAATGTAATTGTCTGAGGTCCTAAAACAGTTTTGTCAAATGTACATCCATAACCGTCAGGGCTAAGAACCTCTGTGGAACCGTCAGAATATGTCGCTGTAATAGCCATGCCTGTAAAGTCGGGATTGTTTCCAACAACGTATTCGGTTTTGTTTGGCATGGATGTAATATCAATAGATGAGACAGTTTTCTCATCTACATCTAATTTGATGTTTGTGAATTCAGCTGTACATTCTCTCGCCTGATACAAAGAGGGATAAATTTTGTCGCCGCTGAAAATATCACCGTTGTCAATGATAAAGTCGGATTTGTCATCACAGTATACAGTGTAAACGGAGCCTCTCTTTGTGATTTTAAGCTGATGTTTGCCCGATTCAGCGCCCTGAGCGCGTTTCATGGCTTTTTCTGAGAGAAAATCACCCCAAGCCGCTCTCTTTGCCGGTTCTGTACGATAGTTTCCGGCGAAATCCATAAAGCCGTCATTGTTAGCGTCACCATAAAGAGAGAGAGCGACACTGTTGGGAGTTTTCGCGAGCTCATTGAATACGGCAAGTCCGGCGCTGATTTGTGTCGGAGAGTTTTTTCCGAAATTTTTTACTACAACGTCAGCTGACAAAGTGAAATCCTTTGATTTGTCAATAGGTGTGGTAAAATAAGCGAACTCGTCGGAAGTGCCTGACCATTTGCCTTTTTTCTCCGCAGAGTTGGACATTGTAACGCCTGATGACAAATCGCCTGTGATTGTTGAGGTACTTCCGCCGGTATTTCCTGAAGTCCAGCCGTCTTCTACCTCGGCGTCAAGAGAAATTGAGGCATCAGCTGTTGTTTCCTCAGCGGCGGCGTCATCTGATATAGAATCTTCGCTTGCTGAAGAGTCAGAATCGTCAGCTGTGTTTTCTGAGGTAATCTCCTGAGAGCTGTCTTTATCAGAAATAGACTCATCTTCTAACGAAGACTCTTCGGAAACATCCTCATTATCGGAATCAACGGGTGTTTCAACGGAAGAATCAGCGATTTCCGAAGACGTGTCAAGAATATCATTAATGACATCATTCGTGGACTCATCAGGGATTTGCTGATTTTCGTCAGAAACAACAGGGGCTGTTTCCGGAAGAGTCTCATCAGCTAAAACGCTGAAAGACATTGAACTCACAACCATTGTCATAGCAAGAATAGACGCAATGATTTTTTTCTTCATTAAGTTTCCTCCTTTTATAATATTTTTCTATAAAATCATAAGCACAAAAAAATTTTATAATTTGAATAATTCCGCTCTCATCAGAAGAATCATAAAAATCACCAAAATTTAATGTATGTAGGAATGTTTTATAGACAAGTATATTATACAATAATGAAAGTGACAAATCAACATATATTTTTATTTGTAACAAAAATTTAAAAAAAGTGTTAAGAAATAAATGTTGTTAGTATAAATTTAACAAATATGGATAAAAAACAAATACAACTTGAAAAAACAAGTACAACTTAAATAAAATAATACTGACAAATTTAACTGTGGTTATTATGACTTGTCAGTATTGTTTTAAACTCATTCTTTTGTTTGATACCGAATCTCTTCGGTAACCTCAGGTGATTTCGGCGTGGGTATAAAAAATATTTCTTCGGTTATCTATCTGTTCCGGAATTGCTATGATATTATATGTAAAATAAGCGTGTTATATACATATTTATGACAGTTTATTGAAATTTTTTCTTATTATGAAATATGTGGCGATTAAAAATCCTATATTAATTAAAATTCCTATAATCACGGCGGAATAAAATACAGCGTTGAATACACTTATAAAAATATTAATTTCTTGTGTATATTCTGAGCCGGCGTAAACTCGAAAATTTTCAACAATATTCGAGAATCTTCCCGAAATTAGAAATATTTGAATTAAAGAGTTTATTGTGGATATAACATAGCCCATGATAAGAGTATAGAACATAACTTTTTTCTTTTTAGCGAATAAAACAGCGTAAGAAGTCACAATTAAAATGGACGATATTAAGCTAATCCAAATAAAAACTTGAAGTCCATCAAATAATTCTGAGAAATCGAAAAGGTCATCAACAGCTTCATTTAGAATATAATCTATGGACGAATAAAAATTCTCGTCATACATAAAGGAACTCATAAGTTCGGATAAAACGGAGAAACCATGTATGACAAGCATAATTATGAACCACGTAATCGCTCCTCCTCCCCATTTGAAAGAGGGATTTTGAGGAATTTGATAAGCGTTGTATGGTGATTCGGGGTTATGGCTTAGTCTGGGTTTTGATTTTGAGTTTTCAATTACGGCGGTTTTCGCGCCGCATTTTTCGCAGAAAGCGGAATTATCTTTTAAAACCGCGCCGCATTTTTCACAAAACATTTTAATCACTCCTATAAATTTTTTCTTGACAATAACTTCCGTTCATTATATTATATTGATATGCGGATGTGACGGAACGGCAGACGTGCAGGATTCAGATTCCTGTGAGGAGACTCGTGTGGGTTCAAATCCCATCATCCGCATTTTAAATAACTCCCTTTTAAAAGGGAGTTGTTTTTTGTATGTACAGAGACGGCGGGCAGGAGGCTGAAAAGAACAGCCTCCTGCCCGATTGAATATTATCAGTCAGCGTCTGAGACACTGTTGTTTTCATTGTTAGGGTTTATCTCACTTTCGGAAGAGGTTTCTTCTTCTTTTTTTATTCCAAAGAAATATTCGTCAATGACTTCTTTGGTTTCATCTTCTTTTAAAATAAAATAATAAGCCCCGTCAATCATTTTACCGTCACAAGGCAATACGACAGATTTAACATTTTCAGCGTTTATATTTGGAAGACAAGAAAGATATTTTGTTATATCGTTAATTCCAAAATCGGTTTCAACATATTTTGAAAAATCTGCTATAAGTCCTTTTATATTGTTTGAAAGGCTTTCTTTACTCAAAACAGTTTTAAGAAAAACCTTGAGAAATTCTTGCTGGACTTCCATTCTTCGGATATCTTGTGTAGCGTAGCCTTTTCTGAAACGAACGAGCCCCTCAGCCTGAGAGCCGTTGAGGTGCTGCATGCCGCCTTTAAGGTCTATGTATAAATCTTGACCGGGGTCTGAGTAATGAAGCCCTCCCTCAGGTACCTCAAAGTCGATTCCTCCTATTGTGTCAACAACACTTCTAAAACCTTCGGTGTCAATCATAGCGTAATAGTCGAATTTAATTCCAAGAACATCGGAAACCTCGTTTTTGAGATACTCAAGTCCTCTATCACCTCTTCCGGCGTAGTTATACAAAGAATTAAGCTTGAAATATCTTGGGGGATTTCTTCCGGCATCATTTAATTCTTTTACTTTATCTCTTTCAAGGGTGGTATATAAGTCGCGGGGGATTGAAACCATTGATATTTCTCCTGTTGCTGAAACAAAAGTACCGGCAATAATGGTATCTGTAAGTCCGGCTATTTTGTCTCGTCCGATTAAGAGAAAATTTGTTCTTGGAGGAGCGGAAAACACTCCATTGTCATCGCTTTGTTGATTTTCATCCGAATGAGCGAGCCTATCCCAGTCTTTAATTTGGTTTGACTCTAAATAAGGAGGCTCAAGATTACTTTGATATATATATACACCTGAACCAAAGGAAATTCCGAAAATCGCCATGATAACTCCAAAAACAGCGAAATATTTTTTTATATACTTTCCTTTGGAAGACACGCTTTTAAATTCTTTATTTTTTTCGCTCATATTCTCATACCCTTATCAAAAAATTATTAATTTCGACATATCCAAAGTCAAAAACACACAAAAAATTGTATTTTTAGACAAACAAAGATAAAGCCACTAAAAAGTATATCAGATTATGAGCGAATTTACAACATTTTTTTTAAAAATACAAAAAATTTAGGTCTTTGGGAGAATCTTGTATAATACGATGAGGATTCGCCTCAAACTCCGCTGATTTTTTTATAAAAGACTGACAAAAAAATTTTTACGCAAAACAAGAGGGGTGTTGGGCAAAGCCCTATAATAACTATGTACTCATAACCCCATACTAACAAGAATTGCCTTGTTGATTTTTTTCATAAGAGACGCGTCTAAATGTCCTATTTTCTCGCGAAGTCTCTTTTTATCAATAGTTCTTATTTGTTCCAGCAGAACAACCGAATCTTTAACAAGGGAATATTTGCCGCAGTCAATCTCAATGTGCGTGGGCAGTTTCGCCTTATTAATCTGAGATGTAATCGCCGCGCAAATAACAGTCGGGCTGTATCTGTTGCCAACATCGTTCTGAATAATTAAAACAGGGCGTACCCCGCTTTGTTCCGAACCGACAACAGGACTTAAGTCCGCGTAAAATATATCGCCCCTTTTAACAGTCATATTCCTCACACTCCATAAATATTACTTAAGGAATAACTCCTTAAACGCAGGGAAACGCTAGTTTAACAGCTGTTTCCTCATTACAGTTTTAATCAATACAAGAATATTATCATCAGTATGAGGCGTAAATATACTTAACTTGTGTAAAAAGTTGTATAAATTATATTACAAAAATTAGCAAAATACGCTTGTCGAAAAATCGGTATTTTGCCCTGTATTTGATTATATCACGTAATTGACGGTTTTTATGGTTTCACCGTTTTTCAGGTATAAGCGAGGAACTCTTCTGCCGACACCACATAAAATCTCATAGCTTATTGTGCCTTCAATTTCCGCGAGGTCATCGGCCGTGATTGAAACGCCGCCGGTACTTCCCATCAAAATAACCGTGTCTCCGGCTTTTACGTTTCCGGCGTCTGTCACGTCAATCATAAATTGGTCCATACATATATTTCCAACGACAGGAACGGCAAGTCCGTTTACTATGACTTTCGCTTTGTTGCTGAAAAGGCGTGAGTAACCGTCAGCGTATCCCACGGGAACTGTCGCTATAACGCTTTTTCTTTTTGTGAAGAATGTTCTTCCGTAGCCTATGCCGACTCCCTCGTCAACCTCTTTTACATAACTTATATTTGTTTTTATACTCATACAGGGCAAAAGGTTTAGATTTTGCTTGACCTCTTTTGAGGGATAAAGACCGTAGAGAATAATTCCCTCTCTAACCATATCGAGTTTTAAATCAGGAAGGTCTAAAATCGCCCCGCTGTTTGAGGCGTGTTTTAAAATTTTCAGGCCAAGTTTTTTTTCTGTATTTTCGGCCATATATGTAAATTTCTTGTATTGTTCGAAAGTAAAGGATTTGTCTTTTTTGTCCGCCTCCGCAAAGTGGGTGTAAATCCCTGTTATATTTATATTTGGAAGTTTTGAAATGTCCATAATCCTTTTTATACTTTCATCACAAGGTGAAAAGCCAATTCTTCCCATACCGGTATCAATTTTAATATGTATATCGGCTGTTTTTCCAAGTTTAACAGCCGCGGCTGAAAATTCCTCCGCCATCTCAAATGAAAAGATTGTTTGAGTAATGTTGTTTAAAATGACCTCGTCTATTCTCGCCGCTGGTGTATATCCCAAAAGCAAAATTGGTACAAAAATACTGTTGTGTCTAAGCTGAACGCCCTCGTCACATGTCGCTACCCCAAGCCAGTCGGCTCCGCTGTATAATGCCGTTTTGCTGACCTCAACAGCGCCGTGGCCATAAGCGTCAGCTTTGACAACGGCGAGAATTTTAACATCATTTCCGATTTTTCTTCTAACTTCTTTGACATTATTGGCTATATTGTCAAGATTTATCTCGGCAACCACTCTTTGATATTCAGCCATAAAAAATCCTCCTTAAAAATTGCCGCTTATATTGAATTTTTCATCTCCGATTTTCTCATTGAATTTAAAATCGGAAAACTCAGCGACAAACATAAGATTATCTTTATCGTCATAGGTTTCCAGTTTGGCGGGAACATTTTCATTTATATTAATCCAAAGTTTTTGTTTGGCGAAATATTTTCCGCCGTCCGTTTTGGCGGTAAGCACTGAATACTTGTTTCCGCTTAGATAGATTTCCTCTTCTGAGGAATCACCGCCGTTCACATAGCTCTTCATAAACTCTGATATAAATATTTTGCTTTTTCCGTCAAACTCACCGCCGATACCGACAAAAGAAATTTTGCTTTCCATATTAGGATTATACTGCCATATTCCATTTCCGTCAAATAAAATAATATTTCCATCAAGAATATTTGGACTGGTAGTTTTTATTATATATTTTCCGTCCTGTCTCCAAAGCAGACTTATATTATATTTATTTTGACCTTTGTTTGAAATGGCTAAAACCTCTGCTTTACAAGAAAAACTGTTCATTGAGATGATTTTTTCTTTTACGTTTTCCTCATTGATTTTTTTTCCATCTGAGTTTTCGCTTTTTTCACATCCCAAAACTCCTGTCATAATAAACAAAACAAGTCCAAAAAGAAAAAGTTTTTTCATAAAAAATCACCAAAATATTTTTATATGCTATTTATATGTAAAAATATGGATTTTAAGACTACGGCGATTTCAGTATAAACAGAAAAAGTGTTTTGGGAAATACCAAAAGTTCTATTTTTATTAGAGCGTATCTGAAAGCTATCATAAAATATTAAGGCAATACCGCATAATTATGATTTAATAGATTTTGATGATATTTTCCATTACTACGTCAAAGTCTCTTATCATAGGCTCCGACTATGATTGCGCTCCTTTTCCTTGTACTGAAAAATATCGTCTAAAATCTATTTTATCGAATTATGCGGTATTGCCTTAAAAATAAACAAGTTCGCCGGCGAAAATAATAGACCTGTTTAGTAACCTCCATAATAAAGCTTGACAAATCTTTTTCCGCCTGTCTTTGTCTGATTTTTTTGAAATACCGTTTCGAGTATTTCAAAAAAATCAGGCTTCGACTGACAAAAAATCTTTTGTCAATCGTTATCATTTAGGTTACTAAACA
>CATJCJ010000086.1 GCA_949738935.1 uncultured Eubacteriales bacterium
ATTCAATGTTTTAGTGAAAGGCGTTTTGTTTTTTAAACGCCGAAAGCGTTAAGAAGCATTGAATGAAATATTTTTTATAACAATACTTATATCAATATGAAGTTTCAAAAGAAGTCTAATACCGTGAAATTATAAATTATAATTTGTCAGTATTGCCTTAACTCAAATATGTGTTATAATATAATAAGATAATAATAGCATAAAATTACTTAAATTTCAATTAAAAAAACTAAAATTTAGAAAAACATCACACAATTATAAATTTTACAACTTTATCAAAATTTTAGATTTCTAATGTAAAAAGGAGTCGTCAATAAAATGAAAAAAGCACTTGTTTTAAACATCTCATATAATGACATAGATATTATAAAAAATTTAAAAAAACTCGGGTTTTATGTTTACGCTACAGGTATGTATGATGGTCTGCCCGGTCAAATCTATGCCGATACTTATATAAAAGAAGATTACTCAAACCAAGAAGTAATATTAGAAATGGCGAAAAATTTAAATATAGACTCAATATGCTCTTGCTGTAACGATGCTGGAGTAACAACAGCGGCATATGTCGCTGAAAAACTTGGTTTACAAGGACACGATACATATAAAAACGCCATAACAATCCAGCATAAAGACAAGTTCAATAAATTGTTAAACAATTTAAATATTCAGAAATCTTATTCAATAAATTTTTCAGACAAAAACACGGCGATAAAAAGTATAAATGAGATATCCTATCCGGCAATAATAAAACCGACTGATTTATGCGGCGGAACGGGAATTTCAAAAGCTAAAAATGAAAAAGAAGCAATTTTATCAATAGAAAAAGCGTTCAATTTATCAAAGAACAAAAATATTGTAATAGAAAAATTTATAGACGGAAAACAATATGGTCTTTGTACATTTCTTGTAAATCAAAAAGTTTCTATATTTTGTTCAAATAATGAGTTTTCTTTTATCAATCCATATAGAGTTGAAGTTGATTTATTTCCATCAGATTGTGAAGAATCTATAATTTCAGACTTAATAACAAAGATTGAAAAAATAGCGTCAAACTTAAAATTAAAAGACGGAATTTTTCATATTCAATTTATAGTCAATAACGGAAAAGCGTATATAATTGAGGCAATGAGAAGAGTACTTGGAAATCTATACACCAATTTAGCCGCGAAACTAACAAATTTTGATTGGGTATATTTTGAGACAAAATCCCACTGTGGAATTGACTGCTCATCTGAAATTAAAAAGCAAATAAATAATATCAAACCAACAAAAAAATACTACGCTTACCGTTCAGTTGTCGGTCATAAAAATGGAAAATTAAAAGAATTAATCATACCCTCCGAAGCGGAAAAACACATTTTTAAAAAATATAAATTTTATACAGAAAATCAAGAAATAACTCATTATAAAACCGAACAACTTGCGCTCTTATTTTTCGAGTTTAACACAAGAGAAGAAATGAATAAAACTATGGTAGAAAATTATGATAAAATATATATAAAATACAATGAATAACTCATAACTATATAAAAGAAAGGAGCAATATATGAAAAATAAAATTTCTTATGGAATAATAGGCGCCGGCCGAGCCTCACAACTACATCTAAACGCCTTAGACAGATATTCCGGAATAACTGTTGAAAAAAAGATAGTTGTGGCAAAAAGAGAAGAACAAACAAAAGCTTTTAAAGAAAAATACAATTTTAAAAACTGGTCGCTAAATCCTGACGATTTACTAAATGATGATGAAATAGATGTTATAGATATATGTACGCCACCCTATATTCATGAAGAATTTATTAAAAAAGCCCTTTACGCGGGAAAACACGTTATTTGCGAAAAACCAATTACAGGTTATTTTGGCAATAAAGATGATAAATCACCAATAGGTAAAAATGTAACAAAAGAAAAAATGTACAAAGAAATATTGAAAAATCTTGAAGATTTAAAAAAAATCGCTGAAAACTCTGACAGAAAAATAATGTATGCCGAAAATTTTATATACGCTCCCGCTATAGAAAAAGCCAGAGAAATAATAACAAAGAAAAAAAGCAGAATACTTTTTATGAAAGGAGAAGAAAGTTTAAAGGGTTCAAGTTCTCATGTTGCTGGTGAATGGAATAAAACCGGAGGGGGAACATTCATACGAACAGGTTCTCACCCCTTAAGCGCTATAATTTGGCTAAAAAAAACAGAGAGCTTGGCAAGAAACACAAAAATATATATAAAAAGTGTCCTTGCAGATATGGCTCAAATAACTCCAAATCTCTCAAAATACGAACATAGACACATAGCCGCGAACCCAAACGATGTGGAAGACTTTGGAACAGTAATTTTGGAGTTTTCAGACAATTCCAGAGCCGTAATAATAGCTACAGATACTTTACTTGGAGGAAGCAGAAACTATGTTGAGGCATATTGCAATGACGCTGTAATATACTGCAAACTGACATTATCAGATTTAATGACCACATATTTTTTAGATGAGGACAATCTAGACAATGTTTATATATCTGAAATGCTTCCATCAAAATTAGGCTGGAATAATCCATTTATTGAGGATGAGTTTATAAGGGGATATACAGAAGAAATGAAAGATTTTATGGAATGTGTTTATTATAATAAGCATCCAAAATCTGATTTTACACTTGGAATTAACACAACAAAAATAATATACGCCTCGTATTTATCGGCTGAGCAAGGAAAAAAAATAAATATAAACATGGAAATTTAACTTTTTTACAAATATTTGATTTAAACAGAAAAGAGGAATGTTTATGAAAATAAAAACAAAACTCATAGCGACAACATTAACAGCTATACTTTCAGCAATAGCGATAAACAGAAGTATATTCAAAAACGCTGAAAAAAAATTACCTAAAAAAAATAAAGAAACATCTTTATCCGAACATATATATAAATGGAAATTCGGAAAAATAAGTTATAAAACTATCGGAAAAGGAGACCCTATACTCTTAATTCATTCACTTCTTCCTGGAACAACAGATGATGAATGGAAAAACAATATAACTGAACTCTCAAAAAATAATAAATTATATTTAATAAACTTACTTGGCTATGGAAACTCAGAAAGAGTTGGAATAACATATTCGGCTTATCTTTTTGTGTGTCTAATAAATGATTTTATAACAGAAGTAATAAAAGAACCCACAACTGTAATCGCTTCAAATACCTCAGCGGCAATATCAGCAATGTCATATATATTTAACACAAGCAATTTCAAAAAGATATGTTTAGTTTGTCCTCCTCTGTCCCCCAAAAGAACAATAAACTCGATAAAAAATTATCCTCTTGACTTTCCTATTTTAGGGGATTTATTTTTTAATTATTTCAACTCAAAAAAACATTTAAAAAGATATCTAGAGACTAATATATACAGCGACACTTCCTATATAACAGAAGAAAAAATAAATAATTTATACGCGTACTCTCATAAAGGCTTTGGAAACAATAGACATTTATTCTCATCATTTATAACAAATAAATTTGATATAGGAATAGAAACATCTCTTCCCGAAACAGATGTGCCAATTTTAATAATATATGGTAATTCTTTTCCCGACTTAAACAAAAATACCGAAACAATAAAAACATTGAATAAAAACGTTGAGATTGAGATATTAAAAGGTAAAACTTATCCAAATGAGGAAGATTCCAAAAAATTTAATGAAATTTTTTTAAAATTTTTAAATAATTAGAGTGTATTTGAAAACTTTTATCTATGTTAAACTGCTCGAAATTTCAACTCTTCAAAGAAATTGAATATCCTTATATGGCTAAAATATCAAAAAACTCATAAAATTGAACTATTTCAATTTTATG
>CATJCJ010000087.1 GCA_949738935.1 uncultured Eubacteriales bacterium
AATAGCAACCGCATAGTAACCAACCGCCTGCAAAACGCTGAAAAATCAAAGCTTACTGCTTTCGTAAAAGAGGCTGAGAAGCCGGATGAGGCATATAAGATTACATCTGCTGAGGTAACCGGCGCAAAGAAAATTACAGTTAAGTTAAACAAAGCTGTAGCAAATGCAGCATCGATTACCGCCATTGTTAAGAAGGGTACCGGCACAAAAGATTCCAGCTTTACTGTAGAAGGTTCCGACATTGTAATTACAACGGATACAAAGTTGGTTGTTGGTACTTACAGTGTAGCCATTGGCGGACTGGAGACTTCCGACCTGACCGCTTCGGTTGAGGTGGCAAAAGATGAGACATTAACTTCTTATGAAATTGGCAAAGAGTTAATCGCAGATGCTGATAGCTCAACAAATGGTTCTATTTACTATAAAGCGCTTAATCAGTATGGCGAAATGATGACGGCAGATGCGCCTAATGTTACATGCTCTTTTACTTCCGAGAAAGTAAATGTCGAGGTTACGGCTACTGCTACCAGAGAAGGAAAATTGCGTATAACGAATATCAACACTTCACTGGCTATTCTTGGAACGAAAGGCACAGTTGTCTTGGTTGACCAGAATCTTGGCGTGAATACTACCGGCGAGGTGACTTATTCAGCTGCTGCAACGGCTGCTGAGGTAAAAGTAGATGGTATGTATAACTCTGCAAAGTCTGCATTTCAGGATATTACTGCAAAGGACGATCCTGCAAGCTACTTGCTGCTGATGACAATCACAGATCAGTATGGTCATCAGTTGGATTTTGATGATATCAAAAAGGATGTTGGAATTACGATTGCCGGTGGCATTACGGGCATTGAGAGTAATACCTCTGTGGGATCGGATACAGCAAAGGGCTTGAGAGATTTTTCTGTCGGTGAAAAAGATTATATTGCAGCTGCCTTTAAGAGTGGTAGCGCGAAAAAAGGTTCTGCAACTGTTACAATGGTCAATAATAAGCGTGGTCTGATTCTTACACATACAATCGAGGTGGTTGACTATGTTGTTATCGCTAACCTTGTTTTAAGTGCGGATGATGGCATTTATAATAAACAGGAAAATGTGATCAGCTATGAGGCGACCGACACGAATGGCAATGCGATTACAAGCTTTGCAGTGCTTAGTAAGATAGCTGATCCGCAGCAGTCATCAGGCGTGCAATGGATGTGGCAGAAAAATACGGACGGTTCTGCAAAATTGATTTGTAAGCCGAATCTGAGCATCACATCTAATGCGTCCCATACTGCCAGCACAACGATTGCTTCTATATTCAATCTGAATGATAATACTTCTTCAGACTTTAAGGTTAAAACGCAGAACTTTACTGTAAAAGAGGCTCGCGAGGTATTTGCTGTTCAGGGACTTGCGGCGGATGCGGTGACACAGTTCTCCTCAAAAGCTGGCAAACATAGCATTGATTATAATAAGATTATATATGCTGATCAGTATGCAAATAAAGTGACAAAGGATGACGATATCTATCCTGCTATAGTTACATCCGCAGCTATCTCTCCTTCTGCTGGTACATGTGCTGCGTTGATCGTTACAAGTGCAGGTATGAAAGCAACTGTGTCTGGAAGTGCTTTCGAGTTTGAATCGACTGAAAAGAGTGCAACTGCTACCGTTTATTTGAAATACTACAATAATATCAGCAACACCGGAATGAGCAAGGTTACTACGGAGAAGTATGATTATAAGTTTGTTGTAACATGTGTAGATACTGAGGGTGCTGATACTGCTTCTTTCAAGATCGCAAAGGTATTTGACGGTTATGTTGAGGATGTAAGCACAAATACGGCAAGCAAGACAGCTATTACAGAAGCAGACATTAAGGTAACGGCGACAATTGGTGGGACAGACACAACGCTTGATCCGTCACAGTATACTATTTTGAAGGTTGAAAACGGAAGTTTTACGACAGAAGAGATAAACAAAAAGGTTGATACTAAAGATGCTACTGTGACCGTGCAGGTTACTTCTTTCGACAGTGATAATATGCCTGCAAATGTTGAGCTGAAGGCTACTTACAAAATCTCTTATGCTGATCCGTATGCATACTCCATTGAAAAAGTTTCTACTCTTGGAGCGAATGCTATGAAGCCGGAGGCACTTACAACTTCTGCAAGTGCAATCAAAGCTTCTGGAGCCGGAATTAGACTTGATGCCGAGGAAATGCAGCAGTTGTTTGTATTTAAGAATCAGTATGGTGAGGAGTTAACATATGATGAGGATGATGATATTGATACTCATATTTCTTACTCTATCACGCCTAAGGATACTACAGCGGTCAAGGTATATGGTGAAAATGGAAATAAAGTATATGCTACCGCCGATAGATCTGGTACGTATTTATTGACAATTACTGCTACACCTGCTAATGGAAAATCTGTTACCAAAGATTTCTATGTATACTTCCCGGGAAACTGAGTTGATATTTATAAGAAGTATTTTGTAGCTTGCTGGCACTACAGTTTTACTGTAGTGCCAGTTTTGATAAATGGCTATTGAATCACGGAGGATTATGAAAATGCTTAAACGTTTATTGACGGCAGAACTTTGTTTGCTTCTTTTATTACTTAGCTTACTTACACCATTTCAGGCTTATGCGGCTGTGACCGGGGATGTAGAATCCGATCCAATTATTCTAACACAAAAACAAACGAAAAATACCTTATTTACAAAAGACGGAAATGTCAAGTATTTTAAATTGATTGTAAAAGAAACAGGAAATGTAACAATATCTCTTTCTTCAGACAAACTGAAGAAAAATGTCAATATAGAGCTTTTTTATGATGAGAGTGGTATATATGTCGATGCAGCAAAGGTGAAATATAATAAAAAGGCAAAAACTGTAAAAGGAAGTCTGACATCTTCAAAGCTATTGATGCCAGGGCAATATAATATTATTGTAAAAACAGAGAAAGTATCGAAGGATACAAAATTTACCCTCAAGACGTCATTCAAGAAATATATATGCGATGATAAAGAACCAAATAATAAAGAAGATCTTGCACAGACTATGGCAGTAAACTCGAAAAAAAATGTAAAAAAATATCAAATGCTCCTTTCTGGAGAAGCAAATTCATTAGACATGATTGATTATTTTACATTTAATCTTAAATCGCCGAAGAAAATAAAAATCACTGCAAGCGCATTGGGAACGGAACGCATACGAATACTGATTAAAAAGAAATTCGATACCGGGACAGCGGTGATCAATACGAAAGAAGATGAACAATATTTTGTTTTGAAAAATGGAAAAAGCACATTTTCCCATACAACAGATACCTTGCCTAAAGGAACGTATTATGTAATGGTATGGTTAGATGAAGGGCAGAAAATACAAGTGCCATATACCATTCAGGCGATATATGCAAATTGATTGAATTCGTATAAATTTGCAGTAGCAACGGCAACACATATGGATGTTATGAATTACAGATAAAGTGTTTTAAATTGGAGCAAGTCTATTACCATGATATTGTTAGGCGACATGTTAAAAGGAGCGGCTGCTGCATAGCCGACGCAAATAAATCTTTACATTGAAGCAATAACTCTTACAGTGTGCGGTATAAAACAGCACGTTTTTTTCTTGCATATAGCAGGGAATCCTGTAAAAAGCGCGCAGGCCTGCTTTGCTCCAAGACAGTTGTCCTGGTCGTTGGATTTTGCGATCACGCGCTTCTCGGCATCAAGGAGTGAAACGGCTCCCGCCAAATTTACTGTATAGCTGTTTTTTACAGATGAGCAGTATGCCATCGTTAAGCTTGTAACACTTAAGAGTTAAGTACTTCTTTGCGTTTTCTGCGTTGAATTTTGTGTTCTTTGCCGCCTGAGCTTGTGGAGGATGAATGC
>CATJCJ010000088.1 GCA_949738935.1 uncultured Eubacteriales bacterium
CCTGCAAAGTATAGCTAAGTAACCGCCAACTTTGATAGAGTCAGGGCGGTTACTTTACTATGTAAATGTTTATCAAAATGAAAAACACAGTTAACAGAATAAAAATAACTAATCTAATTAACCTTTTCATAGTAAATCCCTCCTTTATATACTAAATTTGGCAAAGCCTCCTTTCGTATATAATAGGCAGGGTACAACCGCACACAATCCCTTTTGCTTAAACAGATTAGGGGCTTTAAATAATTATGTGTATTCAACAACTTCAGACAAAATAACTTGTGTAAACACTATCTAATAGTTTCAGATATAGGCTTTATTTTTTTATTAAATAAGATATTTAAAATTTTATGATTTTATGATACAATAAAAAAATGTTGGTGGATTTTAGTTTGAAAGGAACTGTTATGATTATTTTAATATCGGGAGCGTCACATACTGGAAAAACAAATTTAGCACAAAAATTGCTTAAAAAATATGAATATCCTTATCTTTCGATTGACCACTTGAAAATGGGACTTATACGCAGTAAGAATACGATTCTTACGCCCATAAGTGATGATAAAGCATTAACGAATTTTTTGTGGCCAATAATTAAAGAAATAATAAAAACAGCAATTGAAAACAGCCAAAATCTTATAATCGAAGGCTGCTATATTCCTTTTGACTGGAGAAAATCTTTTGAAGAAAACTATCTTAAAGAAATTAAATACTGCTATTTAATAATGAGTAAGGAGTATATTCAAAATCATTATACTGATATAAAAAAATATGCCAATATAATTGAAAACCGTCTTGATGATACAGATTGTACTATAAAATCTTTAATAAGAGATAATACCGAAACATTAAAAATGTGTCGGCAATATGAATTGTGCTACATTTTAATTGATAATAATTATGATATTGATATTGATTTGTTTGATAGTTAAAATTAATGAAAGGGCGATAAAATGGTAAATATTATTATGGTAGGCTTGGGCGGTGCGATAGGTTCAATATTACGTTATATAATAAGTCTGATATCATATAAATCTATATTTCCGCTGATGACGCTGATTACAAATATATTTGGAGCAATTTTAATAGGTTATATAACGGGAATTGTCTTAAAAAGAAACATCTCGGTATATACGGTTTTATTTTTAAAAACAGGGCTATGCGGAGGATTTACTACATTTTCAACTTTTTCTTTAGAAGCGTATACTTTATTCCAAAATGAAAATTATGGCTATGCGATATTATATGCTTTATTAAGTTTTGCAGGTTGTTTTACCGGTGTCTGGTTTGGGGAAAAATTGGTTTAATTTGTAAAGGAGAATTTAATTATGATTGAAATTGATGAATGGATAAATTGTTTTTTAAAAGCACTGCGGTCAAATTTTGAAAAACAAATTTGGTTTGTTGGTTTGCAGGGAAGCTATGCCAGAAATGAAGCGACTGAAACAAGCGATATAGATGTTGTTGTAATACTCAATAAATTGTCTGTTTCGGATATTCAAACATATAATAATATGCTTGATACACTTCCGTACAGAGAATTAATCTGCGGATTTCTTTCGGGTAAAGATGAACTTATTAATTGGGAAACTTCAGACCTTTTTCAATTTTATTACGATACTGAACCGATAAAGGGCAGTCTTGATGAGTTATTATTTTATATTGATGATATTTCTGTCAGCAGAGCAATTAAAACAGGAGTTTGCAATATTTATCATAGTTGTGTTCATAATATGCTGTATGAGAAAAGCGAAAAAATTTTATATAGTTTGTATAAATCGGCAGTTTTTGTTGTACAGGCAATTTGTTTCAGACAAACCGGAAAATATACAAAACATTTAAAAGATTTACTGGATATTGTTGGTTCAGAAGAAAAAACTATTATACAAATTTTTTTGAATCTAAAAAGCGGAGATTTTATAGAATTTGAAAAAATGTCTGAAATTTTATTTTATTGGGTGCAAAGTTGGATACAGCAATAAAATATAACAGAATTAAACTATAAAATATAAGTTGCTGTTTTTATGATTTGATGATTTATAAGCAGGGATAAAAAATATCCTGCTTTTCTTTTGTCTAAAATTAAAAATAAAAACTTTATCTGAAAGGGTTTGATTTAATTGAGATTCGCTAAAATTTTAAAGAGTATCGGAGAGATAAAATGCAGGAGCAGATAAACGAAAAATCCGTATCTTTAATAATCAGGGGAACAAAATTTACAAGTACAATGCTTGCTAAGTCAATCAATAAAATTTTACTTGAAAGAAAAAACAAAAACAGCCTAAATTATATCAGAGCAGGCAAAGCGTTAAAAATCTTGTAAAACAAGGAGCGGGAGTTTCAAATATTGAGATAACGGACAGCAATATAAAATCTTTTGAGAGAACAGCGAGAAAATACGGCGTTGATTTCGCTCTGAAAAAGGATAATAAGGAGCGGGAAAGATGAGAATATCACCAAAAATAAAAAAAATACTTTTGCTCAACTTTCCATATATAATAGTATTTTTTGCTTTTTAGAAGATATATTCTTTATATCCTTTTTTTGCCTTATAACAGTATGGGCGTAGCTTTTGTAGGTACTGTAATTATCAGACTTGTTGTTTATATGAACGGCAAAGACGCAAAAAAATACCGTAAAAATGTTGAGTATGGCTCAGCAAGATGGGGAACTTCCGAGGATATAAGGCCATACACTGACCCAAAATTTGAAAATAATGTAATTCTTACGGAAACAGAAAGTATAACAATGGACAGCAGGCCACCAAACCCTAAATACGCAAGGAATAAAAATGTTTTAATAATAGGCGGCTCTGGTTCGGGTAAAACTCGTTTTTGGCTTAAACCTAACCTTATGCAGCTTCATAGTTCATACGTTATCACAGACCCAAAGGGAACAATAATTTTGGAATGCGGTAAATTATTACAGCGGGGAACGCCTAAAACTAAAATCAAATTTGATAAAAAAGGTAAACCAATGAAAGATAAGAAAGGAAATATTATAACGGAAATTGTGAGAGATAAAAAAGGAAAAATTGTTTATGAGCCTTATAAAATAAAGGTTCTTAACACTATTGATTTTAAAAAATCTATGAAATATAATCCGTTCGCTTATATCAGAAATGAAAAGGATATTTTGAAGTTGGTAACGGCTTTAATAGCGAATACAAAGGGCGAAGGAAAAAGCGGAGATGATTTTTGGGAGAAAGCGGAAGTTTTGCTTTATACAGCGTTAATAGGCTATATCTTTTATGAAGCGCCGGAAGAAGAACAGAATATGAATACTCTGGTTGAAATGATTAATGCGATGGAAGTCAGAGAAGATGATGAAACATTTAAAAATCCTGTTGATTTAATGTTTGACGCTCTTGAAGAAAAAAATCCTGAACATTTCGCTGTCCGTCAATATAAAAAGTATAAACTCGCCGCCGGTAAGACGGCAAAAAGTATTTTAATTAGTTGCGGTGCAAGGTTAGCTCCTTTTGATATTAAAGAATTAAGAGAATTGATGTCTTATGACGAGCTGGAACTTGATAAGGTGGGGGATAGAAAAACGGCTTTGTTTGTTATCATAAGCGATACAGACGATAGTTTTAATTTTATAGCCGCTTTGATGTACAGTCAGTTGTTTAATTTACTTTGTGATAAAGCTGATAATGAGTACGGCGGGCGTTTGCCGGTACACGTCAGGTGCTTGCTTGATGAATTTGCGAACATTGGTAAAATACCGAAATTTGACAAATTAATAGCTACTATACGAAGCAGAGAAATATCCGCTTGTATTATATTACAGGCACAAAGTCAGTTAAAAGGCATTTACAAAGATAATGCGGAAACTGTGGTCGGCAACTGTGATACCACTCTTTTTTTGGGAGGTAAGGAAAAAACTACCTTAAAAGAAATTTCGGAAAATCTCGGTAAGGAAACAATAGATATGTACAACAACAGTATTACAAAGGGAAATTCTCCATCTTACGGACAAAACTTTCAAAAGCTGGGCAAAGAACTTATGTCTGTTGATGAATTAAGCGTTATGGACGGAAGTAAATGTATTCTTCAGCTTAGGGGTGTAAGACCGTTTTTCTCAAACA
>CATJCJ010000089.1 GCA_949738935.1 uncultured Eubacteriales bacterium
GGTCCGACTGGTCCACAAGGGGAGAACGGAGTACAAGGTCCGACTGGTCCACAAGGGGAAACTGGAGCACAAGGTCCGACTGGTCCACAAGGGGAAACTGGAGCACAAGGTCCGACTGGTCCGCAAGGGGAAATTGGAGTACAAGGTCCGACTGGTCCACAAGGGGAAATTGGAGTACAAGGTCCAACTGGTCCACAAGGGGAGAACGGAGTACAAGGTCCGACTGGTCCACAAGGGGAAATTGGACAGGGAGTACAGCCAGCCTATTTTAATGCTGTTATGCAAGGTGGATTTCAAACAATACCGCCGGAGGGAAACATTAATTTTCTGCTTGCGTTTCAATCTGGAGATTTTTCCTTTACTCCAAATACAGCAGAAATAATTGTAAACACAGGGGGAATTTATCGGATAGATTATTCCATATTGGTTCGTCCTGTCTATGAATTATTAAATATAGCTTATGCGGTAGCCATAAATGGTCTGGAAAATCCATTATCTTTTTTTGGAACGTACTATAATGGTCGTACTACTGAACGTATAGAATTAACTGGTATGTTTATTACCTCAATTGCATCAGGCTCATCTGTTGTATTACGTAATAAGTCTGCAACAGAAGATTATCTGGCAGGAACAGGCGTTGATAACCAAGCCGTCAATCACGCATCCATTCTATTACAGCGAATTGCTTAATTCTACAACGAGTTCTGCGGCAATGATATAAATTTTCTGCACATTGCTGCAAAACTCGCTTATTTAAATTTATTTTCTTAATTATCCTTGTATTAAATTTATATGTTAATTCTATATTATGTAAACAGGAGCTTCTACAAACTTTTGTATGAAACTGAATTTCTCCGATTTCACTACTATTTCTTGCCTAACTACATTAATATTATTTGTAATTTATCACCTGTTAAAATTTTCTGATATAATTTCATATATGTTTTTTAATCTTCTTTTTAATCTTCTTCTTCGTATTTTATTATAAGTTCTTTAAGTTCATTTATAATACAGTTAATTTCCTCTTCTGTATGAGTATAATAGAATGACGACGGAAAATCAAAACAGCCTCCGCCCATAATTCTCCATTTCATATCCATATCTATAAGTTTCATTTTAAATTTGATTTTTTGTATTATCTTTTTTAATAAAACGATAAATTTCTGCATTCCGATTTTTAAAATGTTTGATTGATTTTGCATACAGTCACTTCTTTTTTTATAATTTTATTTTGTTAGTAACAAACACTAATTAGGGGCTAATGTTTGTTACTAACTATATTTTTATAAGATAAGGTATTTTATACCAACAAACATTAATTGGGGATAATGTTTGCGGCTAACAAATTTTCTATTGGGGTTTTATGTTCATTTACTGGTAATGTATTTTTATCATTAACAGGTTTTAAATTAAAGATTTAGGGGTTACACCTTTTACAAGGACTAAAACCCTGCTCAATGACTTCTTCTCTTGTTCCGGTGTATGTGCGTTTATTTTTTTCCGCCATCTGTTTAACCGATGAGCAAGAGGGATAATGAAATTTATCTGACCTTGTGTTTAGTATATATGTCGACTTTTGTTTATTTTCAGCAGGAGCGGAAACAGGAGCGCTTTTCTTATTTTCAGCAGGGACAGATGGAGAAGCCTTAGTTAAAGATTGTATTTCTTCATTAGCCGGGGTTTTAACTGTTTCCGATACTTTAGATACTTTACTGTTTCCGTTTGAGTAATTAATCTCTATATCAGGCTGAACGTTATATGCGTATACACAAAAACAAATTCCCGCTCCTTTGTCCTCAACAGAGTATCCCTCCA
>CATJCJ010000090.1 GCA_949738935.1 uncultured Eubacteriales bacterium
GAAAAGCTCTGATAAATACGTATCTTTCATAAATGAATATACTTATGACGGAAAGAATTTTCTTAATTCCTTTAAGTATAAAAACGGCAATACTCAGGTGGCTGAAAATACTTACACATATACCGCCAAAGGTCAGCTTGACAAGGTATATGAGAACGGAAAACAGGTTGCCGCATATAGTTATGATTTAAACGGAAATCTTGAAAAAACAACTTATGGAAACAATGTTGTGACAGCGTATGATTATAACTACGCCGGACTTGTTAAAAGTGTTCAAAGTAAAAACGGTACTAACATCTTAGATTTTCATAGCTATACTTATTATAGCGACGGAAATCAGAAAACAAAAACCGACAACGGGGTTGTAACAACGTATAATTATGACTTATATGGTAGACTGATTAGTGAAGCAGCAGGCAAGGAAAAGAAAAATTATACTTATGACTTGTCGGGAAACAGAACAAGACTTTCCGTATCGGGAAACAAAAATTATAATACTTATTATAACTATGACGCTTATAACAGACTGACAAGAGAAACAACAAATGAAAAAGGAAAAGCCGAAAGAACTGATAATAATTATTATTATGATTTTAATGGCAATCAGACTCTTGTAACATATAACAATGTCGGAGATTATAATTCCTCATCGGCTAATAAACCGTTTAAAATCAGGGCTCAGCTTAAATTAGCGGGAAAGTCTGAGGAACGGTCAGATAATAGATTTAATGAACTGACACATATATCAGGTAATAATAATAACGTAAGTTTGACATACAGACCAGATGGCTTGCTGTTTAAAAACAACAATAATTATTACGCTTGGCAGGGAAACAATATAATTTACGAGTTCGGAACTTATTATACAAGAGGTCTTGGGTTAATAAAGGCAAGTACAGGTCTTTATTATCTCCAAAATGGTCACGGCGATGTTTCCGCTCTCGCTAAAGAAAATGGAACAGTGTCAACGAGGTATAACTATGATGCTTTTGGAAATTCCAGTTACACTGGAGAATATTCTGACAATCTGTTTAAATATTGCGGGGAATACGAGGATCCTTCCTTAGGTGGAATTTATTTAAGAGCAAGAATTTATAATCCTGGTACTGGTAGGTTTACAACAGAGGACCCAGCAAGAGACGGAATGAATTGGTATGTTTACTGTGGGAATAATCCGGTTATGTTTATTGATCCAACTGGTAAAACAATGGAGGGGGATTCCCTATTATCGGCAGATGAAAGAAAACAAATTGATTTATTGTCAAAACAATGGTTAAATGCCAAATCAGATAAAGAAAGATATAGAATTAATAAAAAAGCTAATGCGATAAGAGCAAAATATTTAGCGGGTGCAATATTAATAAATTCTGAAGATGCCGTACAAGCTGGAAATATAAATTTAGGTCATAATGGAATTATGTTTCTTACTAAAACGGGACAAGGGTTTTATTTTAGTTTTGGACCTACTACACAAATAGATATGAGTCAGCTTGAAAAACTATTAATTTGTGACGGACAAATGGAATTTAAGGTTTTATCACCAACGGAAGTGAATGAATTTGTAAAAAAAGGAATTATAAATAATGTTTTATGTCAAAGAACAGATGGTTCAAATGTTCTAAGAGAAAGAAGCAGTTCTAAATATAATAGATATACTTCTCTTGTAAGCGAAGGGAATAAGTTCTATATAGATTATAAAGCTATGTATGATTACGCTATAAGTTTATATGAAAATGTTCCTAAATATTCTGGTACACTATATAATTGTGCTCATTTAGTTGCTGATATTATTGACAAGGGAAGTTATTTGTATAAAAAATATAATACAATAACTAATACTACTCTTCCCAATTCATATTACGATACAATGGCTGATTTTACAGGTAATATAATAATTCCAGGGAAATAATATTTTTTTGAAGATTTAATATTTACAGCAGCTCCATATATCGGAGTTGCTGTAAATATGTATAATCTTTTATACTTTAATATTAAATTAAAATAAAGTTTTTAGTGTAAGAGATTTAATATATTATAAAATTATATTAATTTCTATAAGGAGAACATAAA
>CATJCJ010000091.1 GCA_949738935.1 uncultured Eubacteriales bacterium
GTAATTGTTCCAGAAACTGGTTCAACATCTTTTATTTGATTTAAGTTAGCGATATATGATTTATGACACCTAATATAAGTAAGAATAAGTTCATGAGAATAAAGGATTCTATAAAAGTACAGGGTATAATAAATAAATTCCTATTAAACTCATTTGGTGTCGTTAACACCGTCCAAATAAAATTAAAAACTTCCATAATTTTTAAAAACCTCCATAAACTCTCTTTTGTACTTAGGTCCAATATCACAAGTACCGCCATCTGTAAAAGTAATAATCCCAGAAACCGGTTCAACATCCCTAATTTGATTCAAATTAGCAATATAAGATTTATGACATCTTACATAAGTATTAGGTAATTTTTCTTGAAATTTATTAAAAGAACTGTAAGTATCATAATCACGAGAAGAAGTATGAAAAACTAATTTCATACCATCTCTTTTTATATAGTGAACTTCAGCTTCATCAATAATTGTGTTTTTATTATCAATCTTAAGATAAGATTTGCTTAGCTCATTAGCGTCTTCAAATAAACGTTTAATCGTTTCTTCTAATCTTTCATAAACGATAGGTTTAGGGAGGTAATCAAAAGTTTTATATTTGTAAGCAATCATAGCATATTCCAAATGTCCAGTCGTAAAAATAATATAAGGATTTCTCTTCTTTTTTCGAATTTCTTCTGCTAACTCTAAACCACTTTTATTAGACTTTAGATTAATATCTAGCATCACAACATCAACGGTATTACTATCAACGTAATTTAGTATATCATCTGCATTGTCAGATTTGAAAACGACAGAAGCATCATAATTGTTTTTCGAAAATATAGTTTCTAACATTTTGCCTAGTCGATCCAATAAATTTAGATTGTCATCACAAATTATGAAATTTAACATAGTACATCTCCCTTTAATAAAATCGTTAAAAAAAATAAAGAGGTAAAATCTGACAAAATGTATCAAATTACCTTATTTTTCCAAACATAATAACAATATAATCTAAAAACTTGAACTTGTCAATAGTAATTTACAAAATTATCCAATCTAGTAAAACAATTCATATTACTAGTATTTTAAAGTGATTTCATGTCTGTTACAACGAATTAATCAAGTAAAAAAAACATATAAAATTAGGATTAGATAAACAAATTTATAAGTTGTTCTATCTTTTAAATTTTTCAATATATATGTAATAGGAAAAAAATTGGAGGAGAGTTATGAAGAATATAAAATATGGAATCATGGGAATTTTAATTATGATTATATTTTCTTTAAGTATTATTTCAATGCAAAGAGAAAAAGCAGAAATCATGACAAATGCAGAAATATTAAACAACCGAAAAATAGGATGGGGAATAAAAAGAAATGATAATCATGAACAGCCAGATGTAGGAAGTAATAATAAAAAAGTATTGGAAGAAAATAAAGGCATTTGTTTGGGGGATAAAGAAAAGAAAAATATTTATTTAACTTTTGATGAAGGATACGAAGCTGGTTATACACCACAATTATTAAACACTTTAAAAGAAAATCAAGTAAAAGCTACTTTTTTTATTACAGCACACTATGTTAATACACAACCAGATTTGGTAAAACAAATGATAGAAGAAGGTCATATAATAGGAAATCATACTGTAAATCATAAAAGTATGCCAGAATTAAAGGAAGACAAAATTAGAACAGAAGTAATGGACTTACATCAAGTAATGCAAGAAAAATTCAATTACGAGATGAAATATATAAGACCACCAAAGGGTGAATTTAGTCAAAGTAGTTTACAAGCAACCAATCAATTAGGATATACAACAGTAATGTGGTCATTCGCTTATGAAGACTGGAATGAAGATAAGCAACCAGATGAAAACAATTCTAAAAAGAAGATATTAGACAATTTGCATAATGGAGAAATTATGCTGTTACATGGCAATTCAAAAACAAATACCAATATATTGGATGAGGTTATCAAAGAAGCAAAAAATAGAGGATACGAGTTTAAATCATTAGATGAATTTGAATAGGTGCAATTGGGGACGTTTCCTTTTTCACATGGTATGCAATTAGGAACCCATCTCCAATTATTTCTAAATATTTTCATTTGCATTCGTTATTCTTATAAAAAATAAGATATAACAATAGAAAATATTTGATTATCCAAAGATGTGTCCCTAATTGCATACCATGTGAAAAAGGAAACGTCCCCAATTGCACAAGAAAGGATTACAACTATTATGAAAAAAAGAAATTACAATAAATTAGATAGAATATTAGAAATGCCCAAAGAAGTTTGTTCGGATATTCCTAAAATAATGATAACGGGATTTGATGAGATGGTTATTGAGAATTTTAAAGGTATATTAGAATATGAAGAATTTTTTGTTAGAATTAATACACATATTGGGATTATTAATATTAATGGGTTTAACTTAAATCTAGAAAATATGACAAATGATGATATTAAGGTAACAGGAAAAATTGAAAGTATGGATATTGAAAGGATAGTTGACTAAATGATTATAAAGATATTAATTGGGTATATATTTGGCTATTTAGGACTTACTATAGAAGGCTATTATATTGAACGATTTATTAATATGTGCCGAAATAATAAAATTATGATTTGGCATTTAAAAAGATGTAAAGACGTTCAACTTGATTTTAGAGTTGGAATTCGTGATTTTAAAGAAGTTTGTAAAATTGCCAAAAAGACAAGATGCAAAGTAAAAATAAAGACCAAAAGGGGACTTCCTTTTTTGATACATCGATATCAAAAAAGAAAAATATTTTTTATTTTGTTATTTGTTATAATAATATTAACAATCATATCCTCAAATTTTGTATGGAATGTGGAAATCACGGAAGAAAATGGACAGGAATTGGAAAACATTTTGAAAGACGTAGAAGAGGCAGGCTTAAAAACGGGAGAATGGAAGGCTAAAATTAATACGAAAGAAATTATCAATAAAATTCGATTGCAAAGAAAAGATATTGCATGGATGGGAATTGAATTGAAAGGTACAAATGCTATTGTAAGAGTAGTAAAAGCAGATGAAAAGCCAGAAATTATAAATGATGAAGAGTATTGTAGTATTATTTCAGATAAGGTAGGAAGTATTACAAAAATTAATGCACAAACGGGAACTGCAAATGTAAAAGTAGGAGATACTGTGAATGTAGGAGATACTTTGATTAATGGATGGATGGAAGGAAAATATACAGGGATTCGATATGTCCATGCAAAAGGAGAAATTCAAGCTAAAGTATGGTATACAAAATATAAAAATATGCCATATAATACTACGGAAACAAAAGAAACAGGAAATATTGAAAACCAATATACAATAAAATTTAATAATTTTAAAATAAATTTGCATAAAGGGGTTTCAAAATTCGAAATTTATGATACAATAGAAATGGAAAACAAAATGAAGTTATTTTCGGACTTTTACTTGCCAATTTCAATTTTAAAAACAACCTATAAAGAGTTAGAAAAAGAACAAAAAATATATGAAAAAGAAGAGGCTAAAGACTTAGGCATACAACAATTACAAGAGGAATTAGAAAAAGAAATTGAAAATAAGGAATCGATTGTAGGCAAAAATATTAATACCTATGAAAAAGATGGAAGTATTGATGTTTATGTTACATATGAAGTTTTAGAAAATATAGGGACGAATGAAAAGATTGTATTTTGAAAGCACCAATGTTTGAAGAGTTTAAACAAGTGAAACTTACAGAAGGAAAGAGGAGTTAAATGGAAGAAAGAAGCCTTAGAATAACAGGAACCGATAAAACCTTTTTTAATAAAATAACAAGTACATTAACAAGAATTTTAATACCAACTAAAATAGGAATTAATGGCATGTTAATTTCCATGAAAAGAAACAGTATGTTAAAAGCTTTTGAAACCTACACATCAGATAGTGACAACTATGACAACGAAGAA
>CATJCJ010000092.1 GCA_949738935.1 uncultured Eubacteriales bacterium
AGCGTTTTCACTGATTTATTTAAAAATAAAAAATACACTCTTATACTTTATAAGGCTATTCATAATGAGGATAGCAATGTTACAGAGGATGACATTAATCCGATTACACTGGAAAATGTTCTTATGGCTAATATGTATAACGATTTGGGGTTTTCTGTAAAAAACAAGATATTTATTCTCACGGAAGCTCAGTCGACTTGGTCTGTAAATATAATTATAAGAATGCTTATGTATCTCGCTGAAACATATCATAATTATTATATGGAAACAAATCAGTCGTTATATATAAGCAAAAAGGTTGACTTTCCAAAACCTGAGCTGTATGTGATTTATACAGGAGAAAGAGGAAATAAAAAAGATGTTATTTCTTTAAAAGAGGAATTTTTAGGCGGCGTGCGGCGTGGAAAGTTCTGCTGAGGTTAAAGTAAAAGTTATTTTTGACGGCAAAAAGGGAGATATTATAAACAAATTTGTTGGATTTACACGGTTTTATACTGAACAGGTTAAGCTATATGGAAGAACAAGAAAAGCCGTTATAGAAACAATAAGAATTTGCAGAGACAGAAATACTTTAAAGGATTATCTGGCTGAAAGAGAAAAGGAGGTCGTGAATATTATGATGTCTTTATTTGATGTGGAATATAATCTTAAGGTTTTATGGTGATAATATTGCTAAAGAAGCTGAAGAAAAGGGCAGACTTGAGGGTATAATTTCTATGATAGAAATGTGTAAGGAATTTAATATGTGATACTCTGATACTATTAAGAGAATCTCCTCAAAATTTAAAGTATCGAAATCTGAAGCAGAAGAAAAAGTTAAAGAAATTTGGTAAAATTATTTATAGCAGCATTTAAATATTTTATAATATCTTTTTGTTGAAAATGACAGTTGGGCTCCGTTCAAACCCGCAAGCTCTTTTCAAAAAGTTGGTGATTTTCTGATAAGAAAGGTGATTTATTATGCGGTATACTTTTATTTTTGTTTTATTAATCAGCGTTTTATTTAATTTTACATATGCGTTTGCTGAAAATACATATGAAATCTATACTATTGAAACAAAAAAAGCACAGGAAAAACTGGATAATCTTACGATTTTTCTTAAAGAATCTACATTAAAAATGCAAAGGAATGGAAAATTTACAGAAGAAGAAAAGGCTTTTGTTGATATGAAAATACAAGATTATTATAATTATTTAAGTGAAAATGGAAATTATATTATAGTATGTGAAGAAACAAAAGGATATTATTTGGATTATCATGTGGCTGTCACTTACAGCGGTGATTTGTTGAATGTATCAGGATTTCCTGTGCTTAATAATAATGACTATGTGGAAGCTAAAAGAGTTTTTGACATTAATTGTATTCTCTATTTGAACGGTTACAGGTTTTTAACATCTTATCTCTCAGAATATTTTGCGAAAGATAACGGCAATTATGTCCTTGATGGTATGGCTGTAACAAAGTATTCGAACGATGTCATAGAAATTGATTTATCAAATGTTAAAGATTATACAATAGAAGAACCTGATAATAACAAGGAATTTGGTATGTTAAAAATAATATCTCCTTCTGAAAAGACTTATTTAATAGCAAGTTCTCCCGGTACAGTCCAAGCGGCAAGCATTAAATATGGATATTTCAAACCAACGGAAAAAGGTCTTGCTTTTAAAATGGAATGTGGAAATAAATTAAGAACATTTATACTTAACAGCAATGGCAGAAAATCTGTCGCAAGTGGGGAATGTTTTGATTTAAGCGATATATTTTACAATATATATTTAAAACAAAGTAATACTAACTGGAATTTCAGAGATATATTAAATATATCAAAAAACGATGATAAAAATTATACAATTAAATTAAAAAACCTTAAATCTCGTTCCAAAAATACAATTTCAGATAATCAAGCAACCGATGGTATATATGATGGCGGAGTGTTTATTTCTTACACGATAAATCAATCCGATTTTTATGCGGAGTTTTATTGGAATCTAAAAGATACAAACGTAATAACAAGAGAAAGGGGATATTCTGAAGATAAAGAAGGTTCTTTTGACAGATTATACCTCAAAGATGGTACTATAATTATGATTACATCTATGTAGTTTTCTGTAAATAAGCATATAATATAATACTGTTAAAAGGTGTTGCTGAACGATATAAAAAAATAATAGCGAATGTTATAATGTTTGATTATTATTTAAAAAACGCTAATCAGATTGGAGTGACAAAGTATATGTGTACGTCCGAAATAATTGACAGAAAAAAACAAGAGTTATATTTAAAAAGACCTCTTACAGAGGGTGAGCTTGAAAGGCTTAATGAGGAATTTGTAATTGAATATACTTATAATTCCAATGCAATTGAGGGAAATACTTTAACTCTTTGTGAGACTGATATGGTTTTGAGAGGATTGATTATTGATAAAAAACCATTAAAAGACCATATGGAAGCGGTTGGACATAAAGAAGCCTTTGACTATGTCAGTTCTTTGGTAAAAGATAATGCTCCTATGACTGAAAGTATTATTAAACAAATTCACTCGTTAGTTTTGGCTGATAAACCTTTAGACCGTGGAATATACCGCCGTGTGCCGGTTCATATTATGGGAGCAAGTAATAGTCCTGTACAGCCATATTTAATTGAGCCATTAATGGAACAGTTATTGTGCAGATATAATGAAAGTGAAGAACATATTATAACAAAATTAGCAAGGTTTCATATTGAATTTGAGGGAATACATCCGTTTATTGACGGTAACGGAAGAACAGGCAGGCTGATTGTTAATCTTGAGTTTATGAAAGCTGGTTATCCGCCTATTGATATTAAATTTACTGACAGGGTTAGCTACTATAACGCATTTGATGAATATTATACAAAAAATAATTTGTCCGCTATGGAAAGTTTATTTGCCTGTTATATTAATGAACGTCTGGATATGTATTTATCTATATTAACATAAATATCGTTGTAACTATTCGAAAAGAAAGGACAAAAATATTATAAAGATTGAGGTGTGATATGCAGATATCAAGCAGATTTACGATTGCTGTCCATATACTGATATGTATTGAGATATTTAAAAACGATTATAAAGTAACAAGTGATTTTCTTGCTTCAAGTGTGAATGTAAACCCTGTTGTTATAAGACGTCTGTTACAGCAATTAAAAAAAGCTGGAATAATAAATGTTAAAAGAGGAAGCGGAGGAACAGATATAGAAAAACCTTTAGATGAAATTACAATACTTAATATATATAATGCTGTAGAATGTGTGGAAAAGGGGGAACTTTTTCATTTTCACGAAAAACCTAATTCATCCTGTCCTGTGGGCAAAAATATACACGCTGTTCTGGACATAAGACTTGAAGAGATTCAAAACGCAATGGAAAAAGAAATGCGGTCAATATCTCTGCAAGATATTATAAATGATGCGAAAAAAATTATAAACTTATAAAATTTTTTATAAAAAAATTTGTTGTATCTATTGACATTACAACAAAGATATGCTATTATAGATGTATCAATTAAAGTTACAACAAAAATAATATTAAATATGGAGGTAAAAATTATGGCAAATTTCAGTAAAGTTAACGTTGCGCAAGACGCAAGAACAGAATTACACGACAAGCTTTCTTTAACAGGAGCGGAAGTAAGTATTAATAATCTTCCGGCAGGAGCGAGCGTTCCTTTTGTTCATTCTCATAAAAATAATGAGGAAATTTATGTTATTCTTTCTGGAAAAGGAAAAGTTGTTATCGACGGTGAAACCGTGGAACTTAAAGCGGGTGACTGGATTCGTATTTCTCCAGCCGGAAAAAGACAGTTTTTCGCTGCGGAAGATTCAGCGATTAGCTTCGCTTGTATTCAGGTAAAAGAAAATTCTCTTGAAGCTTATACAAAAGATGACGCAATAGTATAACCAACATTGTTATAAAACAGTGTTGGTTATTCGTATTTTTTATGAAATAAAAAATACGAATAGTTA
>CATJCJ010000093.1 GCA_949738935.1 uncultured Eubacteriales bacterium
CCGGACCCCAGAGATGATCAAAGCAATACATCTGTTCATGAGTAGTCCCATCTGCGTGCTCTATTATTTGCGTACTTGTTAATCTATCCATACTTTCAGTCCTCCTTTGGCTTTTCGCAACGCTCAAATTCTATTGCCCATACCCACGGGTTGGCATCCCAGCCGTAGCGGGCGCGGTCAGGCTTCTTAATGGTGGAGTCCCATAATTCCTCAAACGGCGCCCCGATCTCTAACCCCTCCGCTACTATCCCGTCATCGTCGATATCCTGCAGCCGCTCTACTCTTATATTCGTAACCTTGAGCCAGATGCGGGCTGCTGCCTTTGGCATGTGGATAGATGGGCTCCAGCTTACACGGTCTGGGGTTGGATGCTCTGCACGGTATACAAAGCATCCATCTGATATGCTGTCCTTGTCCTCTATTGAGGCGGGTATAGAAATTTACCGCCCGGCCAAAACTGTCCGCTGGTACCGCCGCAAAAGCATCCTCGTAAACCTGTCTGGCATACGGTGTAAAATATATCTCGTGCGCAAGGCGCTCCGGGTCCTTTTTGATCCACTCAAACAGGTTGACTACATTCCCGTCGAGGTCATTGACCGTCTCGATGTTGCTCCGGGGCTTACAGAAGAGGACTGCGCCCGAGCCGAAAAATGGCTCCAGATAACTGTGATGCTCCGGAAAATAGCTGATGATCCAGTCCGCGATGCTCCATTTGCTTCCCGGGTATTTTAGGACTGCCCGCATCTTCTTCCGGCCCGCAGCAGATTGCTTTGCCTCCCTGCTGCGCCAGTCCATGTTTTCGCTGCTCAATAATGCTTTGTTCATAATGTTTCCTACTTAAATTCTTCAAATTTTTCCACCGCACGAAACGCATTGTGTGAGTTGACCCACCTTTGCAGGCGGCGAAGTGTATGCCCCCGCGGGACGTCCTGTTTGTTGTAGATCATCACATAAGGGCTGTACCCTAAATCCCGCAGGGTATAGACCCGCTCCAAATCCTGCGCGACTGTTGTGTCAAAGTTCGTCAGGATGTATACGCCCATCTTCCAATAACCCCAGCCGGTCAGGCGTTTAAATTCTTCGAGTTTTTGGATGACCAAATCTTTTTCCCTGTAACGGTCCCATGCGAAGTGGATCTGTTTGATTTTCATTTGTTTCAGGTATTCCGTCTTTTCTGTTGTCATAGTCCGGATGTCGCAGCCCTGCGAGAAATCAATCCATGCCCTGCTGCTGATCAGCTGCCCCGATAATCCCCGCCAGTCCGGGCAGGCGAAGAAATTAGGGTCAAGGAGGATGATATTTTTCTGGCCGCGCCAAAACTCCGCGAGATCGGCCACCTTATGGCTCGTGCGGCCCTCCTTGCTGCCTACAATACAGAAATCGCATCCACGCGGACACCCACGTGTCAAAAACCCATAGGCGGTATCCTTTGTCAACTCCGGATACAGGCTGTAATCCGGATAGATGTGCTCGATCTCCGGCAGCAGGCCGGGTTTTCCGTCCGGGTAGCTGTAGCCGGTGCCACCCCTGATGATTTCTTTTGCGTTGACTGGATGCGGGTAATCAGGCGTGAAGGTGAACACTTTGCTCATGTATACCCGGTCTGGCGGGTTCCTCCATGCGGTCAGTGGGTTGTACCACCCTACGGCATCCCCCTGCTGCCGGTGCCATGCGGACACCTTCATGAGCGGGAGGGAGGGGAAATTGTGGTTATCCACATCTATGAGCGCTACCTTCATCTTTTCATCCCCCAATCATCTGGCCGAAGATTGCCATCAGCACATCCTTGACGATACTGTTGCCGGCCTGCTTGTACAGCTGCGTGTTGCTGTTGACTGCTGCCGCTTTGGCAAAATCGCTGTCCGAAAAGCCCATGAACCGCCAGCATTCCAGCGGCGTTAATTTCCGTATGCGGTATTGCGTAAAATTTTTGCCGCAAAAGCTATGGCCCGGTATGTCCGGGCACGCCCCGCTCCTGCTGCCTTTGCCATACCCCCGCGGTGGCGTGCCTGCCTCCAGCACCATATTGTCTTTTTGGACACTTGTAAGCGTATTGCACATGTTATGGCTGTTTATTTCCAGCCGCTGCTCCGTCGGGGCCCCCGGTGTACGGTCTGTAGGGTTGTCCGGGTTGCGGCCAACGCACCTGACAACCACCGGCTGCCGCCCGCCCCCTGCGCCCACATCTGTAATGCCCGGGCACAGCCCGTCCGCGTTATACACCCTCCCCTGGTCCAGTTTGCCCCTTGCCCGCGTCGGCATGGTGTCCCCAACCTGTTTTATTTCCATTACCCCGTTCCCCACCGCTTTCCTGTTGGATATCCCATAGTCCCTTGCCATGATGCAGTTCGCCGCCGCCCTCCTCCCCGGATTGTTTATTGTCAGGCTAACACATGCCTTCCCCGCATGCGCCCCTAAGATCGTGCGGCATGCAGACCCTTCTCCGTGTACTTTCCCGCACTGGTTAAAGCCCCCCGACATTTCATAATCACCAGCTGCATCCACACCCCCGCTCCCAATCAGGCTTTGTATCAGCTTCCGCGCCTTTTCCGTGTTGATGTAGTATTTTTCATCGGCCCTATCCTCAAGATAGTCCCCCATTGCTTTTTCAAGCGGTACCGGCCCCGGGAATTTATAATTATATCCCCCGAGGATGCTCACCATGAAGCAGCGCTTCCGGTTCTGTGCGACGCCGTAGTCCTTTGCGTTTAAGTCCTGCCAGTAGTTTGCGTACCCTTTTCCGGAGAGGGAACCGATCCATTTTTCAAAATCCGGCATGTTCGCCTTGCTGTGTACCTGCGGCACATTTTCCATGAGGAGCACCTGCGGAAGATGGTCTGTTTCGTCCAGCAGGCGTTCCACCTCCCAGAGCAGCCCCGAGCGCGTCCCGCCGCCTTTGGCCATGCCTTTTTGCTTCCCTGCTACACTCAAATCCTGGCACGGGAAAGAGTAGGTCATGATATAGCAATAATTGTCCGTGTCGGTGATCCCCAAGTCCGCGCCGGTGATTTGCCGGATATCGGCCGGCCGGAAATCCGTGCCGTGGATGGCGTTGTAGCTTGCTACTGCAAACCGGTCGGACTCTACCACCCTGTAATGCTCAAAATCCACGCCTAGGTCGCGCAGCGCCATTGCCTGCGAGCCGATGCCAGCAAATAATTCGATCAGGCGGACGGGCTTTTCTATCCGGTACCGCGGCATAACAAGGCTAAATATGTCTAACTGCCCATACATCCCGGCTTCCTCCCCCGTGCCTTGCGTACATATTTATCGCACGCCTCAGGAGGGCATCCCCTCCGGTGGTGCTCAACCAGTATGTACCCGCAGATCGGTTCCCCGGACAGCCTGCACCCATAGATACATGATTTCCCGACTTTACTGCACTGATAAGTTTGTACTGCTGCCTCTGTCATTTCCCGCTCCTTCCTTAAAATTTTCATCCTTACCTCCAATACCTCATTTCCATGCAGTCCTTTTTCGCCTGCGTAATCTCCCTTTCCATCCCCTCGGTGATCCCATACCTAGTGCCGACCAGCATGACCCCGCAGATATTTAACAGGTCAAGGCCGAGCGCCAGCCCCTTCTCCCGCTCCTGCTGCCGGTTGTCGTTTAAAATCTGTGTCAGATACAGATGCGGCGTGATCGGTGTATAGCCCATGTCGATCGCCCGTTTTGTCAGTTCTCTTGCATAGCGCCGGTTCCGGATTCGCCTGACCAGGCCGCCCCGGTAGGGGCTGCATATGTAACAATAGATCATTTGTCCCCCTATTCCACCCGGTTTTTAAATTCCCTGGGTCCAAACAGATATTTTTCTTCTGCAATCTGTTCATTCTGCAGGCGCCGCAGCGCCTTAATAAATTTCTGGTTCTGGCTGTCTGTGCAGAAATCATGGATATGCCCGTACAGCTTCGCCCGGTCTTTTGACTGCCTCCGGGACCGCCTGCTCTGTTGAAGTTTCGTGCAGACACGGTTGCGCTCATTTTTGTTTGAC
>CATJCJ010000094.1 GCA_949738935.1 uncultured Eubacteriales bacterium
CGCGATCAACGCAAAAAAAGCGGAAGTAAGAGAATTGGTAGCAAGTAAAAAGTTGGAGGAGGCAAAGGCAGCCAAAGAGGAATTGCGCGATTTGCAGGCACAGTTTGATATTTTGGCAGACTTGGAGGACGACGACGCAGAACAGGCACAGCAGGACGCAGAAAAAGGGAAAGGCAAGGTTACAGGCACTATTGACGCAGCAAAACAGCAGATCACAGCACTTGTAAACGCAATTAAAGCGGCGCACAAAAAACAGCCAGTTTCTAAAGAGGACGTAGAGATCCTTAATGCAATGTCAGAGGGCAGCGACGAGGACGGCGGCTTGACAGTGCCAAAAGATGTTAAAGCAAAAATAAAAGAGTTGCGACGCAGCGAGGACGCATTGGAAACTTTGGTAAATGTGGAGCGTGTAAGTACAAATAGTGGTAGCAGGGTAATTGAGCGCGAGGCGGATCAGACGCCATTTGATAACGTAGAGGAGGCGGAAGAGTTCCCGGAGGTATCTACACCGCAGTTTGATAATATCGAGTATAAGATCCGTAAAAAAGGCGGTATCTTGAAAGTAACAAGAGAATTGTTACAAGATACAGCAGAAAATCTTATGAGTTATCTCAAAAAGTGGATTTCAAAGAAAGCGAAAGCAACAAGAAACTTTTTGATTATAAAGAAGATCAAGGAGATTTGCGGGGGCTTAGAAGTTCCAGTGAAAGGATTTGACGATCTCAAAGACATTTTCAATGTAATGTTGGATCCGGCGATTACAGCAGGCGCGGTAGTTTTGACAAATCAGAGCGGCTTTAATTTCCTTGATAAGTTAAAAGACGAGAGAGGGGATTATATCTTACAGAAAGATCCAACACAGTCTACAAGGCGGTTGTTATTTGGCGTTTATCCGGTTAAGGTGGTATCAAACAAAACTTTTCAGAATATCGCAGGAAAAGCACCTATTGTATGCGGGGATCTGAAAGAGGCAATTACAATATTCGACCGCGAAACGCTGACGATCGACATTACAGATCTTGCAGCGGGAGCATGGGAAAAAGATCAGACAAGTATTAAAGTAAGAGAACGCTTAGACATTCAGACCGTGGATCCGGACGCAATTATTATGGGATTGGCAGATATTGGACTTTCTACCGGCGACAGCAACAATGAC
>CATJCJ010000095.1 GCA_949738935.1 uncultured Eubacteriales bacterium
AATTTGAGTTATCAAATCTTTTATAAATATCAAATAAATGGTCTAATAAATTTTTTTTTGTATTTATTGCACGATATTGATTTTTCTCATTCAATTTTAAATCTCGTATATTTTGAACAAATTCACAAAAAGTGTCTGTTGATTTTCCTAAATCCGGAATACGATTCTTATCAATATGCTCTATACAGGCTCGTCTTACATCTTTTTTATCATTGTCAGAACCTTCGTTAAGAAAGTCAAATCCTGAAAAATTAAAGAAATTTTTAGAACTGTTGCCTTTATTTAGAGCATTTTTTAAGGCCTCTAAAACTCCTATCTTATCATTATTTTTGCTATTAAACCAAGTTGTTTTTATGTAACCGTTGTTTATTAAATTCCTAAAATGTTTTGAGGTTAATGATTCTATAAAAATACTGGAATCAAAACATTGAGTTTGTGAAAAAATAGGATTCTGAAGTAGTATAATATGTGACATTATCGAAAACTTAGCTAATTTTTTATTAATTTTAGGTGCGGGTTTTGAGGTTTTAACAGTATCATATATATCTAGATATATAGGCTTTTCTGGCATAAACATGTTAACAACTCCTTTTAAAATATTATATATTAATACAATTATAAATTATATAATATTTATATGTCAATATTTATATATTGATTTTTACGTCCATAGAGTCGTTGAGATAAATAAAAAGTTCCGTTTCTTAACGTATACAGTTGATGAAGTTATAGTAAAATTTTTACCTTTGTTTCTATACCATTCGGTAAATACTCTGTTTAGTGTAAAAGATATAATTACAAGTACATTAGCTCTTATTGCTGCATCTGGCCATGTGGAATAAATTTCACATGATGCTACATTTTTTATATAATCTTTAAACTCAATATAGTAATTTGGAGCTGAGTTATCATTTGGCGAACCATCATGAACAACAACATATTCCGGTATTACAGGATTATCTAATACAACAAAACCTGTTTCATCAGGAATATCTTTTTCACTTGCTTCTGGAATTTTTTCGGGAAAGTCACCCCATAATGTAGGATCATCTATATTTATTATTTCTTCTTGTTCATTTGTTTCTAACGGAAACATATTTACGTTTTGTATGGCAGTGATATCAGCGAAAATTTGTATTCCGTTTATTTCAACGGGAAAAAATCCATCTGCGGTGACTACAATATTATATACCGAAAAAGGTTTTGGCATATCAGGACTTAGAGAATAATTTACAGGTGGGGCGTTTAGATAGATTATTTCAGTTTGTCCTGAAGAATCTGTTGTTAATGTATTAATTGTTTTACCATCTGAAGAATTTATTGTTATATTTGCATTCTCTATTGGTATTGCTATAGTTGTATCAAATACTCCTAATTTTAAACCGCCTGTACTTGTTTGCATAATATTCAATTTATATTCCTCCTAGTGTTATAGTCAAAAAACTTAAAAATAATTATTTTTGATGTTAAAAATTATAAGCAAGCTTTTTTTTTAATTTGTAAACATGAGTGAAACTTATGATAGTTAATTGACTATACGTTTCTTTATATTGATATAGTATTTTAAACGGCTTGTCGCTGTTATTGAATATTATTTTATTATAGATAGTATTTATATTTTAAACAGTTTTAATATATACTCTAAAGAAAATGTG
>CATJCJ010000096.1 GCA_949738935.1 uncultured Eubacteriales bacterium
AGATAAGGACAATTATTGAATGCAAGTCAACCAAACATAATAAAATAGCTCTTGAAAAATTTGCCAAAAATATTATAGAAAATGATGAGTTGGATATTGACTATTTTATACTGGTTACTAATGGAACTATTGTTCCCCATGCTTATTATAAAGCCTTTACTAAATTAGAACAAAGCGATTGTGAATTTTTGTTATTTGACCAATATCTTCTTCTCCAATACTTGAAGAAAAAAATGTATCAAATTCCAGGAACAGTTTCCCTAAAAAAACATAATAATCCCATACAAATCCAATATCAGCTTAGAAAAGGAAAAATTAATGGCCGAAATTGTTTTGAATTATATTTGGATATGAGAAATTATTCTGACAGGCCAGTAAGTGTTTGTATGAATCTTATTTCAAATAGAAATTGGAATATTGAAGAAATGCTCAATACAAAATTACTTCCTCCATATAAGGGGACATGTATACGGCTTATAGTAAAAAGAGTATATAACGATGGAATTGATAATTTTAAATTAAATGTTTCATATAATAATCAATCTCAAATTCTGGATATTAAGAATCCAGAAGTTGTTCCTGATTTTCAGCCTCCATTAACAGGAAAGCAGCATAAAAAAATAATCAAAAAAATATACACGGATCTTTTCAAGCTATCATCTCCTCAATTTTATTATATTTATGGAGAAGCGGGAATCGGAAAGACTCGCATTATTGATGAGATTGTAAAAAAGGTATTTGATACAGACTACACAATTATAAACATGTTATGCGACAAAAGAAAGAAAATACCTTTAAGCGCTTTATTATATAAAAAATTAGCATTAAGAAAAACAGATAATTCATCTTGGATAGATCTAATTAATTATTTTAAGAATAATAGTTTTACTAGATATTTATTTATTATTGAGGATTTACATAATGCAACAGATGAATTTTATGAACAACTAAAAGAACTTATTAAAGTTTTAAAAGATTGTAACTGCGCCATTATTATGGCCGGAAGAGAAGATGATACAGTATATAACGAATCCTTTTTTTCGTGTGCAAATTGGCTGAAGAATCACATAAAATCCTTTCATATAAAATGCTTAAAAAATAATGACTGCAAATTATTTATCAAATCAATAATTAAAGATATTCCTTCAATTGTTTTAGACAAACTGTTATGTGTATCGAAAGGCAACCCCTTTTATATTGTACAATTTATAGAATATCTTTTAGAAATAGATTTTGCGACATTGCTTAATCGAAATACAGTAGGAATGACAAATGTGAATACTTTCTCAAGTCAACGGTATATTCCGTCTCAAGTTGAGAAATTAATTCAAAAGAGACGACAGCATTTACTTCAATTAGAGAATGGAGTGGAGTACATTAATTTTTTATATATTCTTTGTTTGTTTGGAATCTCGGCTCCCAATAATATTATTGAAGAGTACTGGGGGAGCGAAAATGATGACGTGTTAGGCATGCTTTTCAAAAAGCATTATTTGCAATACGACAATAACGGGAACATAAAGTTTGACCATGAAACACTTTTTTTGTTTTATAGTAAAGAAATGGAGAAAAATATTCAAAGAATTAGTCATTCTATTGTAACCGAGTACGCAGATATCTTGAAATATTTACCTGATTTTCAAAAAGCCAAAGTCCTGTTTTATGCAAAAAAATACTCAGAATCTGAAATATTATTTGAACCTATAATTCACAGTATTGAAAATATACACAATATTTCTTCAACAAATTTATCCAGAGAGTACTTCGAATATATGGATGAGATATACCAACTGGCAAAGCGCAAGAAAAAGATAGAATTACAGGAAAAAATAATACAAGCCTCTGTTTATATTCCAATGCACAATATGGATTATGGAACAACCGTCTCAGCGATTGAAAAGGCGCTAGTCAAAATCAAAAAATATCATATTGATAATTTAAAATTGCAGAATACTATTCTACAGTTAAAAGCTCATACTGAGCTAACGGCAGCGAAATTAAAGCAGGCTGAGCAATTTTTTCTTGAGTTATTGGCTGAGGAAAGACTTGCGCCTGATAATTTTTCGCCAGAAAGTCAATTTGATTTATTTGATAGAACAGCTAGTTTATATACAAGATATAATCACAAAGAACTCGCTGAAAAATATAATAAATTATCAGAATTAGTAGCTGAAAAATTAGATGATCCTAAATTAAACTGTCTTACAATAATGATGAAAGCAAAAATTTTATTTTATAGTGATACTCAACGCTCTATCCATTACATGGAAAAAGCTCATTCAATGATGAAGAAGGAGCATGCATACAGAACTAATTGCCACAATAATGTTTCCATCACAGCAGCTAATGTTATGCTTTGTGTGAATGAAGGATATATAAATTTTTCAAAATATATAAAAGATGCTAAGGTTTTGCTAGAAGAAGCAATTGATAACAATTATTCTTTTACAATAATTCGCTGCAATCTTCTGCTAGCGGCATTATATTATTTGAATGAAGGAAAAAGCCATATTGAAATTTCTAAACAATATATAAAAGATGGGATAAATGCCAGCATTCGTTATGGATGTGAAAAGTTAATGAACTATTTCTATAATTTAAAGGCTGTTATTTCAATTAGAGAAGGCTATTCGTCTGAAGCAACATTAGAATACTTTGATACAATGTTGGAATTTTTAATTAAACAAAATCTATTGTTTTTAGGAAATCTGGATTTTTGCTACGGTAATATAATATCAATAACAAACTATGCAAAATTTATTTATAATTATGGCGATGAACAACGTTTATATCGTTTTTTAAGCAAATTAAGCTACTATCAAAGCGATAAGAGCTGTGATTTTGATTGTACGTCGAAAAAGACTTGTTATTATTCATGCAATAAGAATATAAATGTTTTTAAGAAAAACATAAAACATATGGAAGAAAAACATTTAATATTTGTAGATCCAAAATTCCAATACCCTTTATACGACCCATATACAGGGTACTATGTTATAATTCATTAATAATTTAAACGCTGAGTTGCTGCGAGGAAAACCCTCGTAGCAACTTTACTTTTCAATTAAATAGTTTTCAATGACCAATATATCAATATTTGTATTTAGGAAAGTCTGAATAGCATCTAATGGAGACTCTACAATTGGTTCACCATTATCGTTGAAGGAAGTGTTAAGAAGTACTGGTACTCCGGATATTTTCTCGAATTGTAATAGTAACTTATGTATAAATGGCTCCTGTTCTTCGCTTACAGTTTGAACACGTGCTGTTTGATCTACGTGGGTAACCGCTGGAATTTTATCTGCAAATGCGCTTTTTACTTGACATGCTAATAACATATATGGAGAAAGTTGTTTTAAGTCAAAAATATCAAAGGCTTTTTCTTCGATTACTACTGGTGCAAATGGTCTAAAATATTCTCTGTGCTTTACCTCATTGTTTAAATGATCTTTCATTCCCTTCCATGTGGGATTTGCCAAAATACTTCTATGGCACAATGCACGCGGACCAAACTCGCTTCTTCCTCTTACAATTGCAACAATTTTATTATTATATATTTGTTGAGCGATTCGTATGCGTAGTTCATTATCGTTACAATAAGTATATTGTAAATTAAAAGATTTTAGTTCTCTTTCAATCAGCTCGTTTGTATAACTGATTCCAAGATATGGCAGTACCTTGCTGTTATTATTAACCTTTTCCCCACTACATTTATATGCATGAAAAGCCGCCCCGACTGCCTGGCCATCATCGCCGGCAGCTGGGCATATATGTAAACGTAAATTTGGAATGCTTTCTAATAATTTGTGGTTAAGCATGCAATTTAAGAACGTACCTCCCGCAAGGCAAACATCATAGATATTATACTTTTCTACAATAGCATTTATAATTTGAATTAAAATAGTTTCTACTAATACTTGTACAGTCTGTGCAATATTGGCAGATTCATCATTCATAAAATTAAAATAAGGCTTTCCAGACTCCAAATATTTAACATAAATTTCCTGAATTAAGTCACTCGACTGTAAATCGAAATTTAATGAATTGAAATTTAAATTCGAAAAATCGAACATAGTTTCTCCGTATGAAGCAAGCCCCATAGTTTTTC
>CATJCJ010000097.1 GCA_949738935.1 uncultured Eubacteriales bacterium
ACACCGCTATTTTCGGCTTGCTTCGCTCTTTCAATTTCGAGTTTTACCACTTCATAATTATTTCAATTCTTCCTTTTTTCGCCGCTTTTTGCTATAATTATTTTACCGATATTGCCGTATCAGAATAAATACGGAAGAATGAATAAAAATTACTCTATTATGAAAGGTCTTGATATATATGGATTCCTATTGCCGATTTGTTTTAAAGCAGCTACAAACCCTTACAAAAGATATTGATTCCTATATGGCTATTGTCTCAAATTATCCCATTATACGTTTAACAGGTTATTCTAACATAGAATTGGATTTCACTGGCACAAAAGCCGAAAAAGAACTAAAAAGCATAATTGACTACCTTATAGAATTAGGTTATCTTAAGCAGGGCTACAATAAATATACTTTTTCTTTAACCCATAAAGGCTTGCACCCCTATGAAGTCGTATGGCAGGAGATCAAAAGTTTTTTATTAAAATCGATTTTAGTCCCCATAGTCGTTTCCACAGCGACTACTTTATTGACCCTGTGGCTAAAAAAGCTGTAATCATAGAGGTTATCATACTTATAAAAATAATCCACAAAATATGACAAACCTTTTTATCGAAATTTTCAATTTTTTTGTCTATCTCTTTATTCATTTACATACCTTCTTTCATATCTTATTTTATGGTTGATGGGGGTGTTGGTTTTCTTTCACCATATGATAATCGATTCGTTCATGAGTCACCTCCATCACTATTGAATAAATATTTTTTCATTTCGTTTCCTTGCTTCTTTATTTGTCGCTACTTCTTTGGATTCGTCCTTACTTTCCTTTTTTCGCCGCTTTTTGCTATAATTACTTTACCGATATTGCCGTATCGGAATTATTATAGAAAGGTGGTAAAATAAATGAATTTAGAACAGTTAATATCATTTTTGCAAGAACTGTCTATCGCAAGTAAAAACATAAAAAGTAAAGAGGATTTACAAGCGGCTATGCGTGAACACGATGTACTGTTTCTCGGAGAAGATTTCAAATTAGTTTATACAGATGAATTTTGTTATGCCCTATCCAAAAAATTCAAAAAGTATATTCCGATAGAAGAAATCAATAGTCCTGTACCTTCTGCTTGTTCTTATCTCAATTTAGAATACAAAGCCCGATACAACATAGCAGACTTGCAAAATACAACTCCGGCAGCTTATGAAATTACTCTTAAGTAAATACTCGTATTATGTCACCTCCTTGTACCGGCGGCAATCCACGCTTAATGCGCACCTCATTGAGCGTGGGGTCATTTTCGAGAACACCTATCTCTTTAAAGCCGTATTCAATTCGTGTTTCATTAATTGTTTTCCCGTTAGTATAAGTTATATCTCCATTTTCTATTGGCTCAAGTCCTAATGCCTTGCGCATTTCGTTAATATTGGACGTAAATAATTCGTCTCCTCTATCTTTATAATCTTTTAATGCCATCTTTTCACCTTGTTCTATTTTCATTCCCTCACCCCCCTCAATTCGCCGCCGCATACTCATTTTTTTCAGCCATAAAAGCGGCGCCTTTAATCATAAAGTAAAATTCCCATTGCTTTTTCTCCGGAAATTTATGAAGCTCCCTCAAGAATTCAAGTTTTTCTTTCTCCTCCATATTACCCACCTCCATTTTAAAAATTTTTCTTGCCTTTTTATTTATTAGGTGCTATAATATTTTTATCAATCGCAAACGGTGGGCAAGTCACCGTATGCTTTTGATTTGTGTTGTAGTCCTGTTCATCTTTCGAGCAGGGCTTTTATTTTTTCTCTTGCTTCTTCAATGTCTTTACATCCGTTAAGGATTTCAAGTACCATTTTCAAAAAGGTTTCAAGTTCAAATGTGCTCATATTTTCCATAATGTTCTCCTTTCTGACACTTGCCGTCGTATTTAGCAATTAAACTGTTTTTGTGTTTGCTATATTTATATTATAACCTTGTTTTGTGTTTATGTCAATTATTTTTATGAAATAAATATACACAAAAACAGAGATATTAACTTATGAAATACTCACAAAAAAAGTGTTTTATACTATCATATATTGACATACACCCACAAAATGTGTACAATAATAATAAGAGGTGATATTATGTTAAAGGATAATTTGAAAACTTTAAGAGAGTCAAAAAAATTAACGAAAAAAGCAGTTGCTGAAAATGTTGGAATCACGGAACGTGCTTACATTGCTTATGAATATGGTGAACGTGATGTAAGCACTGCTACTCTCTCAAAACTCGCCGATTTCTACCACGTCACCACAGACTACCTACTCGGACGAGAAACAACTGCTCCCGAACCTCTCGACGACTTATCAATTCAATTCAACATGACGGCTCTTGAAAAGAAGATACTTGACAACTATCTTGCTTTGCCAAAGAATATGAGAACTGATATGATGGAATTTCTTCATAAGTCCGTCAAGGAGGTAATGGAAAAGTCAAACAATGATTAGCGGTTTTAACGCCGCTTTTTTTGTTTTTCTGCTAATAGCCTCAACCCCTCTATCATTAAATTCAATCCTATTTGCTCTTTTTCATTAAGACTCTTTAAAAATCGCATAAATCTTTTTACCTCATCTGTTGAATTAAAATCCAGATTATCCACCGCCACACTCTCACCTCCTACACCGCTTCAAGATAAGAAGCACTCAAAAAGCTGTTAATCCTGTTTTTGCAGTCCTGATAAATCTCTTTGTAGTAAAGCTCTTTTTTAATTCCGTCTTTTATCACGTTGTTAATGATATTTTCTATCAATGTCAAATTATTGAGCTGTCCTGCTGTCGCGTTGTCCCTTTGTCCGCTGTCAAGTCCTGCCGCTTTATTCGCCAACTTACTAAAAGTTATGTAATACTTATCAGCATTTTTACTTCCTTGTTCTTTGGCATATTCAACAAGCCGTTTTATCTCATCGGTTTCCATAAGCCTGCTGGCTTTTGATTCCTCTCTTGTGTTCTGCCATAGCTGCATTTGCTTTTCAAATAAAAACTGACGCATTTGGTAGAATTGTTTAACGAGTTCTTTTTTAAATTTTCTTACAACTTCTGTATTTTTAAGATAAGTCATTAACAAAGTCGCTTGCTGTTCATTTAGAAGATAAATTTTTTGTTTTCTTCCCCTTGTCTCTGTTTTATTTACGCATTTTAAATGCGTAAATAAAATCTTACCAAAATCCTCAAAATCTTCTTTATACTTGTTTAATAATTGTTGTATAGCGTGATGTTCATTATCAGTACCTTCAGCGATTACCAAACTATCTGTAAAAATATCGTTATTTTTTAAAACAACCAATTCGTTCATTTGCTGCTCACCTCTTTTCATCTATGAGTTTAAGTCCAACCCATTTAAAAAAGCTGTAACCCTGCCCCTATAAATATAATAGGTATAGCTCTTGTCTCCCTCTGACCTATCGACTATCCCAATCGGCAGTTTCCCTCTCTGCATTAACACCCTTTCCCTCTGCGGGTTCATACTCAGCATTTCCGCCGCTTCACTGACGGAAATATGGTCACCTGTGCAATTTACTTTCATATTTATCACCCTATGTGCGTTGTTTTCTTCTATAGATTAATAAATTACTAAACTTATAAACTTTCCTATTATGTATCCTAAGTACAGACTAATACAATTTATACCAGTTAAAAGGTAAAGTTTAATAAGTTTTTCATTACTTTGCCCTTTGATTAATATCAAATTAAAAATTCCAAATAAAAGTATAATTATCATATTTCCCCCTTATACTACATTCTTATTTATCATTAGCTCTTCCAATATTTTTCCTTTAAGCCACTCTAACATCACCCCCCCTACACCGCTATTTCCATTTTCACATTATCCTGCTTTCTTGGCTTCCTCATTATCACTCTTTTTCTTCTTCTGCGTAATAATCTTTTTCTGCCAACAAAGTACCATTAAAATCCCAATATTGTTTTACAGTTCTGCAAGGGTTCTGCTGTGTCCCCTCACCTTTTAAAGATTGAGTTTCTATAACCTTTATTACCCTTGCCGAATCTGTTCCTCTGGCTTTTATTATTTCCATTCCCTCACCCCCTGCACCGCCGTTTATTTTTCTTGCCTAATTTGTCCTTTTGTGTTACTAATTTCCAATTTTCATACTTATACCTAATGCTTTTAAAATTTTATCTGCATTATACAAAGAAATTGATTTTTTCCCTTTCTCCCAATATTGAATTGAACGTACCGTACAACCTGTCAATTCTGCAAGTTCTCTATAAGTCATTCCATGTTTTACTCTCTCTTTTCGAATTAGTTCTCCAAAGTTACATTTCTTCATTGACCTTTTACTCCTTTTATTATATAATATATAAGTGGAATTTTAGTTCCCCATAATACTACATAGACAATGCCGAGCCAAGCCAATAACTGGAAGGTGTAACGACTGGACACGGGGCAGCCTATATACTGCCAATATATATGGTTGAAGGCACAGTCTGAACTCATAGGTGACTATGAGAGTTATGCAGAAATGACATAACCACGTTTTTTAACGGAGTAACAAATTTGGAATACTGCTTTAAATAAAGCTCTTAATTTCGATACTGCTTTAGATAAAGCTCTTAATTTCGATACTGCTTTAAATAAAGCTCTTAATTTCGATACTGCTTTAGATAAAGCTCTTAATTTAAATACTAAGTTTACAGAACCTATTGACAATAATGTTGTAACAAATTCAATTATTTATCGCCCTATACGAATTGTTTTCTTGTATTTAGTAAAATATTAACTTAATTTTTAAAATAATATCAAACTTATAAACTTTCCTGTTATGTATCCTAAATATAAGCTAATACA
>CATJCJ010000098.1 GCA_949738935.1 uncultured Eubacteriales bacterium
AATTTACGAAATCAAAATCTATTTTTCCAACAGACGATTCCATACGCAAGGTAATATATATGAGCATAAAGGAAATATCAAAAAAATGGACAAAGCCGGTCAGAGATTGGGGACTTGCATATGCACAATTTATGGTATATTTTGAGAATAGATTTGCGGCATAAAAAATAACGAGGGCTCCTGCCCTCGAGCTCCCGAGGTTTATCCGCTTGAAGATACCATTATTAAAAAGGCAGCAACTTTTGTCGCTGCCCAATACCGTATATCTGTAGTCTGCGTTGGGTCGCTTCTCAGCGTTGCCCTAGTTGACTGCAGTATTATTATAGTCATATAAGAACAAAGTTAACCGCATTTACAGAGATTAAAATTCACTCCCCGTATGCTTATTCTTTATCAAGTTTTTAAATTATACCATTTTATCTTTATATTCTTTGCCCCATTGTTCCATTGAGTCAAGAATAGGCCGCATTGTTTCACCCAATTCCGATAAAGCATACTCAACTCTTGGAGGTACTTCAGGATACACTGTACGAGTTATTATTCCATCTTCCTCCATAGAACGCAAATTATCGGTAAGTACCTTTTGGCTTATTCCCTCCAAATCTTTTTTTAACTCGTTAAATCTCCACGCTCTTGAACGCAGATTTCTTATTATAAGGAGTTTCCACTTATTTCCTATGAGCTGTACTGTTGTTGCGACAGGACAAACAGGCAATTCATCTTTTTTTATCATAATATCACCTTTAGCATATTAAAATATAATTTGAGTGTTATATTACAATTATAGTGTAATATTCAAATTATGTCAAATAAATTTTGTACCTTAAATAGCTTAATTTACACAAAAGTAACAAAAAAGTGACCAAGTAATAAAAAAGTGCGTACTTTTATTTATTTTTGTTTGAATGTAAAATACAAATATGAAACAAAGTAATATGTTTCAAATTCTATAAGGAGGTACAAAATTATGGCACTTTCAAATTTAAAAGGTTGGAACACAATGTTCTCAGCTCCGTCAGCTTGTGGTTCCGCCTGCGGTGCGGGAGATAAACCTACTGAAAAACCATCGGCTTGTGGTTCCGCCTGCGGCGCGGGAGATAAGCCTGCTGAAAAACCGTCAGCTTGTGGTTCCGCCTGCGGTGCAAGTGATAAATAATTGCTTGCGGAACATAAATTCTCGGTAGATTTTATCTGTCGGGAATGATTTAACCGATTGAGAAAGTCCCTCGCTTCTTTAAGCGGGGATACTTTCTCTTGTATTTAGTGAGAGCTTATAACTCCCACTGAATACAAAGGCGAAATTTTTCGCCGTCGGTTACGAATATTTTTATGAAATAAAAATGTAATAGTCTTTGACAATAATAGAAAATAATAGTTTTATTTAGCATAGATATTTTTTACAAAAAGAGGTGTTTTGTATGAAACCGTATTTTGCTTTTCAATGGCATATTACAGATGAGTGTGACCAAAGATGTAAACATTGTTATATATTTTCAGAAGATAATTGTAAAAAAATTGATAAAATGAGTTGGGAACAAATGAATGAAGTAATTGCAAATTGTGAAGATATGTGTAAAATATATAGCAGACTTCCATATTTTTATATAACAGGAGGCGACCCTATACTTCACTCTGATTTTTGGAAGCTTCTTGATTTGCTGAGAGAAAAAAGAATTCCGTTTACAATTCTCGGAAATCCATTTCATTTGAATAATGAAGTTTGCAGAAATTTAAAAGAAAAAGGCTGTGAAAATTACCAAATGTCACTTGATGGTATGAGAAAAACTCACGATTGGTTTAGAAAAGAGGGTTCTTTTGACATTACTCTTGAAAAAATAGAATGTATAAACAAGCCAGGAATAAAGTCAGTAATTATGACAACTGTATCGGGAAAAAATATAGCGGAAATTCCTAATATTATCGATATTGTTGTAAAACATAAAGTAAAAATATTCGCCTTTGCGAGATATTGCCCGACAAGTGATGAAAAAGATACAGGGATAACGCCTTTGGAATATAAAAATTTACTTGATATATGTTGTAAAAAATTTACTGAGTATGAAAAAAAAGGCTGTAATACTTATTTTAATAAAAAAGACCACCTTTGGACTTTATACGAATATGAAAAAGGTATTTTTAAAATTCCCAAAGATACAGAAGAAGATATGATTTATGATGGCTGTAATTGTGGAAATTGTCATCTTACAATACTTCCAAACGGTGATTTATATGCTTGCAGACGTTTTGAAAGCAAAGTTGGAAATGTTTTTGAGGATAGAATTGCTGATATATGGGTTTGTGATATGGAAAAGTACAGAGAATATAATAAATTTGAAAAATGTTCAAAATGTGAGTTATTACAATTTTGTCGTGGCTGCCCGGCGGTAGCTTATGGTACAACAGGAAATTTTTATGGTGCAGACCCTCAATGCTGGAAGGAGATAGGTTAAAATGAATGAAGTTATAAAAAATATGCTTGAAAGACGAAGTGTAAGAAAATATAAAAAAGAACAGATTAAAGAAGAAGAACTTGACCTTATATTAAAAGCGGGTCTTTACGCCCCAAGTGCCGGAAGCCGTCAAGGCGTTTTGTTTGTTGTATCACAAAACAAAGAAACAAACGAAAAATTAGGAAGAATAAAAAAAGCTCATTTTAATGGCAGAATTTCGGACGACAAAATTTATATTTCAAAAGAACAGCCAAGTATTGCTGATGATGTAACAATAATGAACGCTTTTTATGACGCTCCTACCGTTGTTACATTATTTGCACCTAAAAACTTTGTCTTTGCTGAAAGCGACTGTTCTGTAGCCGCTGAAAATATGCTTCTTGCGGCAACGTCTATTGGTATTGGTTCCTGTTACATAGGTTCGGCTTGGGAAAGTTTTGATGATACTTTTGGACAAGAAATATTAAAAAAATGGGAAGTAAGAACAGATTACAGGGGAGTTTGCCATATAATTTTAGGTTATCCTCTTGATGAACATAAACCTGTAGCAAAACCTCGTAAAGAGGGAAGAATTATAAGGGTGTGATTTTATGGATAAAGAAACGTGTTTAAAAAAATTAGGATATGTAGGTGTGCTTGCTTTTGCGACAGTTGATAAAAGTAATAAACCGCAAGTAAGAAATATAAGCGCTATACATATTGAAAACGAAAAAATATATTTTTTTACAGCAAGAGGCAAAAATTTTTGCAGGGAACTTCTTTCAAATGAAAATGTACAAATATTAGGATATACAAAATATAAAGAAATGATAAGAGTAAGCGGAAAAGCTATACCTGTATCAGATAGCGAACAAAAAAAGTATATTGATATAATATTTTCCGAACAGCCTTATCTTTACAATGTTTATCCTGATAATACAAATGAAATAGGCATAATATTTGTTATTGAAAATATGGAAATAGAGTATTTTAATTTAGGAGTAAATCCTATTTTTAGAGAATGCTATACAACAGGAAAAGCTGAAATAACTGAAAAAGGATATTATATTTCCGATTTATGTATCAGCTGCGGCAAGTGTGCTAAAAACTGCCCTCAAAGGTGTATAGAACAGGGAGAGCCCTATAAAATACAGCAGGAGCATTGTTTGCATTGCGGAAATTGTTTTGAAAAATGTCCTGTAAGCGCTGTAATAAGAAAATAGTCTGAGGAGGTATAAAAGTGAAAGACTATCTGAAAATATTAACAGAAGATATTCATTCTGTAACTATTGCTACTATTGGCTCAGACGGACATCCTCAAACCCGTATAATAGATATTATGTTTTGGGATAACAACGGAATTTATTTCTTGACAGCAAAAGGTAAATTATTTTATGAGCAGCTTACAAAACAAAAGTATATTTCAATTTCAGCGGTAAAGGGTAAAATGTCAATATCTTTAAGAGGAAAAGTAAAGAATATAGGCTGTAATAAACTTGATGAGATTTTTAATAAAAACACATATATGAAAAGTATATATCCCGAAAATACAAGAAGCGCTTTAGAAGTATTTTGTTTATATGAAGCAGAAGGAGAATATTTTGATATAAGTATTCCCTCGGAAATCATAAGAGAAAGTTTTGTAATAGGAAAAAAGGAAATATTACAAAATGGTTATTATATAGAAAATAGATGTATAAAGTGCGG
>CATJCJ010000099.1 GCA_949738935.1 uncultured Eubacteriales bacterium
CAACGATGACATTATCGAGCTTGATATTTACCGAAGCACCGGAGAAAACGGATTCAGCATAGGCGGCGCTGTCACTACGCGCGTGCGGCTGCTTTGCGTGATGAAGCTGCCCTATTCCGGAGAGGTTATGATGGACGTTTTTGTGCGTTTCGGCTTCGATGAAAAAACCGCCTCGGATTATGTGCAGCTCGGTCACTTTTACGGTCACGCCTCCAACCCGAGCCATAAAACCGCACAGGTTGAGATAATAGGCTATGATAAGTTGGGAGCAAGCGCCTTTAATTCCCGCTGCACCTTCGCGAAGGTCGGCGGGGCGGAGCTGACTTTTCCCTGCACCGTGCAGAAAATGCTTGAATATGTCTGCAAAAGGCGTAATATCGAAACCGATTTTCAGTGCCTCGGCTACACCGTTACGGATATGCCGGTAAAAAACGAATCCAAGGACGACGCGGACTATGAAAAATATTACACATATAAAGAAATTATCGGATTTATAGCCGCCGCTCACGGAGCCAATGCCGCAATAGACAGCGTCGGAAAATTAGTGTTTTTGTCGGCAAAGAAATCCTCGGAAACGGTAAACAAAAGCGATTGTATTGATTTTGCCCTTACCTCCGCCGAAAAGTTTACCGTCAAGGGTATATTGCTTCACGTTCAGAACGTGCTTTCCACCGGCAGCACCAATATTTTTATAAACGACGATTCAAAAACCGCTTTTGACGGTGAAATATCAGATGGCGTGGTTGAAACCTCCTGTCCCTTCGGCAGCATAGAGATCGCGGAGGAGCTTTGGGGGCAATTAGGCGGGTTTTCTTATAATTCGTGCGAGCTTACGCGGCGCGGGCGCGGGTGGACGGAGCTTGGGGATATAATTACGGCGGTTGACGATCTTAGGGAAAAGGTCAACGGCGAGTACATAAGCAGAAGCATGATTGCCCAAACGGTGGAGTGGAGCTTTTCGGCTGATGGTGGGTTTATGGAGCATATTATTTCCAAGGCGGAAAATTCGGAGGAGAGCGCGGAAAGGCTTGGGCTTGGCAGCGCTATAAGCAATTCGGGAAACGGTTGGGGTGTGCCTCCGGTTACAGGCGTTACCGTGAACGGCTTCGGTGACTTTACCCTCGACACCAACGTAGGGCAGGAAAGGTATTTTGCGGTGTTTTAAAATATGGAAATTGTACCGAAGGTTGAATACGAAACAAACGAAGCGGGACAGATAGTCAAGGTTAAAAACGACACTGCCGTTATTGACGTAAAATGGAATGACGACAGCGCCGAGCTTATTCCTTACGCTAATTTCATTATAAGCGAGGTCTGCTCCAACCGCGGTATCGAAAATCCGAGGAGGTAGGGCGGCAATGAAAAAAATCAGATATATAAGCGTTAAAAACCGTGTTATCCCCGTACAGTGGAATTTATCGGTCACGGAAAATATCGACTGGCACGATGCGGTGATCATGGCTACCGTTATGAGCAGAGGCACGGACGTTTCCAAGCTTTGGAACGGAACTATTGTGATCCTCGAGGAAATACCCAAGCTTATCCTTAAGCAGGAAAAGGTTTATTTGAACGATATTGAGATAAGACCCGCGGGAAAAACACAAGTACCTGTTCCAGCGGACTTCGGGGTAAATATAAGCGGGTTTGCGCTTAATTCTCCCAAGGTGACGTTAGAGGGGATCGTGGAGGACTTAAACGCGGAGTTGCTTACGCATTATCGGGAAACCTTTACGGAGGCAGTACGGTCGTTTAATTTACAGCCGCCTAAGGTGGAGCTTTCGGAAACCAACGACACGGTAACGGTTGAAACCGTATAAAAGGAGGATAAAATGATCAAAGGTAAATCTACAATACAGCTTTTCAGTGCAAAAACGGGAAAATTAGAGCATGAAGAGAAAAACACCAATATTGTCACAAACGCCATTGAGGATATTCTGAATTATAACGATCCTTACGGGCTTGCGGTGAGAAGAACAAGCACATATTTTCCTCAGAAAACACTTTATCCGTTTCCTACTACAGCCTTTGGAGGCGTGTTTTTATGGAACGAAAATATTGCGGATGATCCGAGCATCACAATGCCGCCAAACGGAATACTTGAAACGGGGCACGCCGGAGGGCAGTACAGCGGACAAAATAAGTACCGAGGCACTTATAATACCAATGAGAGCGGCAACGTAACCGAGAATGGTCGAAGGGGGTATCGGCATGTCTGGGACTTCGGAACCGATAAAGCAAACGGTACTATAAAGTGCCTGTCATTGACGTCGGTGCTGGGAGGTAATACTGGGTACTGTAATCATGATTTTAAAAAAAGCAACGAAGGAACAATATGCGCATATTGTCTTGGAAACAGTTTCAAGACAAATTCGGGAAGCGGAAATGAGCCTGCCGATAAAACCGCTGGTCTGCCTTTTATTGATGGAGCGTCAATAGCCGCGCTTTATGGGGTGTACGAAATAAAGGAGGATCAGAACACACTTAAGGTGCTGTTTAATGCACAAGTAAACAAAAACAGTACGTATCAGTATGAGGTGTTGGAGGTGTCCATACCTAAGACGCAAAACATACTTTCCCTTTTATCATATCCTGCTTTTTTTTCAACTGAGCAAAAAACAATTATAAGCAACGCAAACCCGCTAAATTGGGGTGGTGATATGACTAGGTGTATGTATCTGTATAACGAAAAGTTTTACCAGTGCCGAGTCATAAGAGTTCAAAATGAAACTACGGGAAAATATAAATATTATATGAAAATACTCCGCTGGTCTAAGAGCGGAGCAAGGGAAGAGGATATTGATGTACTTTTACCCGAAACACCTTATACTTATAATGACCCTGGATTTTATTTTGAAGGTGTGGTTTATTACAGAACATCGTCAGAAACTTTAAGCAAATGTGACCTGTCAGGAAATATGCTAACCGGTAAAATAGGTCTTTGGAATTATCGCGAAAATACAAGCGGAGGCTGGAGCGTTATTTTCTCTATCCGTGTTATGCCGGATGGAAATTTAAATGTAGTGTATGGCAGTGACAGTAGTTACGGTTGGAAGGGGCGTATAATAATTGATAAAAAAGGTACAGATTCTGTTATGCCTATCAACAATTACGACTATTACAGCTGCAATGTCGCAACGTCTTCCGTTAAATCCCCGCTTCTTTACCGTTTTATGCTTTTTAGTTACTCCGGAATCGGGAAAGTTTTAGAGCCTATGCTTGACGTTGACCCAAGATATTTATCTACTATAAATAATCTGGCTACGCCTGTTGTTAAAACGGAGGCGCAGACTATGAAGGTTACTTATGAGCTTATTGAGGTGTAAGAAAGAAAGGAATGAAAGAAAATGGCAATTTATACATTGAACGGCACCGACAAGGAAATCCCCGTTCAGGGGCGCTACGCCTCGGTAAAAAACAACGGCTCCGGAACCGTTTACGCGAGCAGCAAACCCGACCTTGAGCTTAACGCCGCGGAGGTTGTCCCCATTCAGTCGGGGGAAAGCGTTATCGTGCGCGACTGTAAGAAAAAGCTTTATGTCAAGGGCAGCGGACAGATCGCAATTGTAAGCGGAAACGAGCCTGTCAATTTTTTTAAGCCCGCCCCCAAAGGAGGAAGCGGGGGCGGTTCGGATGAAGGGATAACTCAGCAGCAGCTCAACGACACTTTAAAATCTTACGCCACAAACACGAGCGTTGACACAAAATTAGAGAGATATGCCGAAAAAGACGAAATCCCCACCTCTCTCCCCGCCAACGGGGGTAACGCGGACACTCTTCAAGGAGAGGAGCTTTCGAATGGTAACGGCAGCAAGGGAATTATACATATTCCGGCAGACGGTGCCCCCTTGGAAATTGGAGGATATATTGACTTCCATTATAATCAAACTGATAACGATTATACATCAAGATTAGAGTGTGACGAAAATGGAAATCTGTTTCTTGCTCGCTCTTCTGGAATTCCGGGCGGCACTATCCACTGCAATGTTGACACAGTAGGCGGAAAGAGCGCGGAGGAACTTATTCAGAGCAATCCGAATCTGCTTTTGAACCCCGATTTTAAAGTGAATCAGAGAGGAAAAAGCGAATACGGCTACGATGGCAGTGACAGGTACACGGTAGATCGATGGAAGCTGCAA